>SCUC01000118.1 GCA_004322375.1 Bacteroidota bacterium | reverse complement strand
ATCGAGTTCACCATCCGCGCAATAACAGCTGCATTAGAGTTGACCACCTGACCAATCAGCAACTCATCGCCGATTGCTATAATTTCAGCAGTCATACAACAGGTGTGCGATGGGCGATGTGCAATATGAGTCGAGTCGTAACATCATCACGTTATCCAATCGGGAGAAATAAGAGTAACAAGCGAACGAGAAGGTTGGTGTATAATCCAGCAATGATATCATCCATCATAATTCCCCAGCCGTTTTTCAGCGCTTCGGATTCACGAGCGGGAGAGGGTTTAAAAATATCGAACAGGCGAAAAAGGATAAATGCGATTCCAATCACCCAGACTGAAGCCGGAAGAAAAAGCAACGATACCCACATTCCGACAATTTCATCAATGACTACGATGGAGGGGTCGTCTCCTATTGCCCGTTCCATCCTGGCAGATACAATAACGCCTGCGAAAAAAAACAGTACAGTTACTGCAAGAAAAAAAAACTGGTGGATGAAGATAAAAGGCAAATACAATACAATGCCAGCCAGGCTTCCCGCAGTGCCGGAAGCAAACGGAGAATAGCCAGAGCCAAATCCTGTTGCAAGGAGGCGGTAAAAAACGGGTATGGCTAAAAAATTACTTTGTTTCTCGGCTGCCAATTGTTGCAAGGTAAATCTCTTGAATAAATTTTCGATATTCGAACAAATACATCGCCGCCGTGCCAACGGACGACAGGGTCACAAGCAGCATCATCCCGAATAGCACGCGAGAATCCATGAGTGATTCGAGGAGAGTGCCGTATTCATATTTTATCATGGGAACGTTGCTTGCAATGTAGAGGATGAGAATGTAATAGAGAACAACAAATTCTCCCAATGTTTTTGCTTGTGCGGGGCGCGAAGTAACGATTGGTTGGTCTTTATATTCTGCATAGCTGCGCAATCCGGTAATAAGAAAATCGCGCACCACGATAATCCAAACCATCCACCCATCCACCAGGTTAAGGGCAACAAAGGAAAACAACGCAGCAGAAGAAAGGATTTTATCGGCAAGGGGATCGAGAAACTTGCCCCAGCGGGTAATATAGCCGTATTTTCGGGCTACGTAACCGTCATAATAGTCGGTCAATGCCGCCACAATGAATACGACAAGCGATATTTGCTTCCAGAATGATGATTCGGAAAACAGCATCGCAAGGAATACCGGCGTCAGGATGATACGGGCTACTGTAAGTGAGTTTGGAAGCGACATGCTAAATTCTCAACAAATTTAGCATGTTTGGGTGGGATTTGCAAACAAACAATGCAAAATTAAAAATATCAGTAAAACGAGATATCGCCAAGGGCGCAGATAATAAAAAAGTATCTCTTCCTTAAAGCCCAGATAGAAAGTGTCATTGTGAGCGCAAAGCCCATGCTGTGGACTTTGCCTCGATAAATCGGGGTCTGGCATTGAAGTTAAGGTTCTCGGTTGTTCTCCTGGGGCTATATTGTGCTTACTTATCCATCCCAATTACACCCATCATTCTTCCGGAATTTAATCGTTCGCGTCGAAAAGAGTAGAATAAGCTCGGAGTGCAAATTGTGCAATACTCAGACATCTCTATGTTTTTATCTTTTACGCCGGCATCTATTAACTGTATTTTAGTATAAAGTTTCATATTGAGATGAGGCTTTTTTGTTGAATACCGAACTAAGTACCGTTGATCGAAATCGCGTGCTACGTCATCTCCCACCTCGTAACAACAGACGCCCGAACCGGGTCCGATGAACACCCGAAGCTCGGCGGGATTAGTATTAAATTCTTTGATCATCTTCTTGATGGTTTTCTCAACAATCTTCAGCTTTGTGCCGCGCCAGCCTGCGTGTACGGTTGCAACGGCAGGGGTAATCGGGTCGTAAAGGAATATCGGCAAACAATCGGCGGTGGTGACACATAAATAGACGGAAGGAGTGGCAGTAATCAATGCGTCGCAGAGATCGTACACGCCCGGTGTGCTAACAATTTTAATAAAGTCCCCATGAAATTGTTTAGGAACTGCAAGCAGGTCGAGAGAAATTCCCAACTTTCCAAAAAATCGTTCGCGGTTCTGGTCAACGAAATTTGGGTCATCGCCGACCATGTAGCTGAGGTTCAGTCCGTAAGGAATTCGGCTTACGCCTCCTTTTTTTGTGCTGAATCCGAACCTAACGTTTGGGAATTGCTGGAGAATCTTCGAATACAGAATCGTTAATTCAGATTGAGAAGAATCTTTGAAGCGCGCCTGAAGCGATGCAGGTTGTTCGTTCGTCACGTGGGTTTCGTTGTCCATACGATAGCAGAAATCAAAATTCAAGAACTATTGGCAAAGTGACAGAAACGGTCGTTCCTTTTTGTGGTTCACTTTCGATAGAAATTGTTCCGTTGAGGTCATCAATAGTTTTTTTCACAATTGCTAATCCCATTCCCATGCCATCGGTTTTCGTTGAAAAATTCGGTTCAAATAACCGGTCGCGAATTTCAGGCGCAATGCCGGAGCCGGAATCAGTGACCATTATAATAGCGTTCTGCTTCTCAATGCTGCTCCGGATACTGATAGTACCCATTTCATTCATTGCCTGAACTGAATTTCTAATTATATTCATAAATGCCCTACGTAATTCTTCTTTATCTGCCAAAATGATAGGTGAATTATTGCAGAATTGCA
>SCUC01000117.1 GCA_004322375.1 Bacteroidota bacterium | reverse complement strand
CAAAGCCCGGTACAGGGTTGATATTTTATTCGATGAGCTTTCCGTGAAGAAGCAAAAAGAAGCATTACGGGAGATTGAGCCGGAAAAATTTCAAGGGCAGCAAAAAGATGAATTTATTATAGAAGAATTCAAAAAGCGCGCTGATACAGCTCAAAACGCCCTGCTCTCCGCTCTCAGCTGCCCGAACTGCGGCAACAAGGGAACGTTCACTGAAGCGAGAAAATTTAACTTGATGTTCAAAACGTTTGTCGGTCCGGTGGAAGATTCTACCAACGTTGTGTATTTACGCCCGGAAACGGCGCAAGGAATTTTTGTAAATTTTCTGAACGTGCAGGGCGCATCGAGGCAGAAGCTGCCGTTCGGCATCGCGCAGATTGGAAAAGCGTTCCGCAATGAAATCAACACGAAAAATTTCCTTTTCCGCACGCGGGAATTTGAGCAGATGGAAATGCAATTTTTTGTCAAGCCCGGGACTGATGTCGAATGGTTTGAATATTGGCGCGGGCAGAGAATGAACTGGTTTGTCAACCTCGGAATGCCGAAAGAACGATTACAATGGCATCAGCATGAACCCGGGAAGCTTGCCCACTACGCGAAGGATGCGTACGATATAGAATTTCAGTTTCCTTTTGGGTGGGGAGAAATAGAGGGCATTCATAACCGTACCGATTTCGATCTCTCCCGTCATCAAGAGTATTCCGGCAAAACAATGCAATATTATGATGATGAAACAAAAGAGAAATTTACACCGTTTATCATTGAAACATCGGCGGGAGCGAGCCGTTCGTTTATGGCGTTTTTAGTGAATGCGTATGCCGAGGAGGAAGCTCCAACAGCGGAAGGAACGATGGAGACACGCGTAGTGTTGAAATTTCATCCGAAGCTGGCTCCCATAAAAGCGGCAATTTTTCCCTTAGTGAACAGGGACGGAATGCCTGAAATAGCAAGGAATATAGAGAAGGAACTACGACCGCAAATGCGGGTGTTCTATGATGATAGCGGAGCAGTCGGCAGGCGATATCGCCGTCAGGATGAAGTCGGTACGCCGTTCTGCATTACCGTTGATTCGCAAACACTGCAGGATCAAACGGTAACTGTCCGCGAACGCGACTCAATGACACAAGAGCGTGTTGGAATTGACAAGTTAAGTCAGTATCTTTTATCGAAACTTAATGGATTGTAGTACAATTACTCTTATTACCAATCAATATAAAGGGAAATATTTATGAGCAAACGTTTATTATCAACAATTTTTGTTATTATCGTTGGAATCGGAAGTCTTCTCCTGTTGCAGGGGTGCGATAAAGAAGAGACGTTAACGCCCCAGGATTTTGCTCCACCGACAAATCTGAGAGCGTTATCACGCGACACGAGTGTAGTGTTATTCTGGACTCATTCCACAGCAAACGGTGTTTCTGAATTTGCCGGGTACAGAGTGCAAACATTTAATTCTTCCAACCTGAAGATTGACAGCGTATTTACAACAACCAACACCTATACGCTCCATAATCCGACGAATCGGGGCTTTGGCATTACAAACGGCTCAACATATTCGTTCTCAGTTCGTGCAGTAAAATCAAATGGCGATGTGAGCATTGCTGATTCGATTCAATGGGGACCGACAATTAGATATCAACAAGTGAAAATTTTTGAGTTTGATTCGGACAGTGTTTCAGGATTAAAATTTGCGGGAGGAAATCGGTATTCATTCACTTCAGGTCCGCCGAAGGGAGATAACCGGGGAGTAATTGATTTATGGTTAGATGGACGTAATGACGTAGATATGTTATTAAAAAGTCCGGATGATCATAGCCTCAGCACAGGATGGAGGACCACAAAACTCTATGATACAAATGTCAATAGCCTTGAGGAGGCGGTGGTTGTCCCTGCTGAGGGTTCGTTCAGGACAACCCCAGGTTTAACAATCGTGGCTGGTAGAGTTTATCTCGCTATTACCGCTGATGGGAATTACGCGCGTTTTCAAGTAACATCGGTTGACAATGCCGCTGCTAACAATAATCGTTCGGTAACAATTGTCATTGCCTATAATACAGGCAGTGGCGCATGGGCGAAGCATTAACGAACCTCTCCGCATAACCATAACTATGTTGTAATATTGAGAAACAAAATGACGGTGAGGACAATGTTATCAAAAGTATTTCTGGTTCTCAGTGTTATTTTATTTGCGGGAAGCTTTCAAGCATGCAACGACGAAGATGAACCACCGACGGGGGAGCTTGCTCCCCCGTCTAATTTGAGGGCATACCCACGTTTGAATGCAGTACGGTTAGCGTGGAACCACTCCTCAACTGCACATTATGGTAATTTTGCAGGCTATCAAATAGTTACACGGGATTCTTCATCGAACGAAATTTCTTCTGCCCGCACTCAACGCGGCGATACTTCATACATTGTTCAAAATCTTGTCGGCGGTGAATTATATTTTTTTTCAATCCAATCCGTTAGCAACGATAATGTGTTGAGCGATACCGTGATGATTGTTGCTCAAGCAGACACCGAGTTTTCTATAGATGAATTTGCGCCCCCTGGCTCAGTGAAAGCGCTTTCCAAAGATGGAGCTGTAACTTTGTCCTGGCAAGCCTCCAAGGATGCAGGCTCGAGCTCGTTCGCAGGATATAACATCATGGCAAAGGATACGGCAAATACCGTTGTTAAAGATTCAACCGTAGGCGCTACGATTTTAACCGCAACAATCACGCAGTTGACCAACGGTGAAGAATACACGTTCTTTCTTCGTTCAAAGAATGTTGTGGGAACCATGAGCAAACCACTAGCAATCCGTTGGGGCCCTACTGCGCGGTTTTCCGCCGTCCGTATTTATGAGTTTGAAACAGATTCTTTTTTCGATAAACGCGGGCTGCAATTTTCGACCGGTCAAACCTTTGATTTTGTCAATGGTAATCAACAAAAAATAGATCTCTGGATTGATGGAAGCGGTAATACTGAAATGTTACTAAGAACCCCGTCGAACGTACTCGCGCCATTTCCTGGATGGCGCACAACGCGGTATGCCGCTACCTCTGCATCGTCCATGGATGAGATTGTTGAAGTTCCCGCTATCGAATCGTTTATTACCGATAGCGCAGCCATCGTTGTAACCAGGGTCTATTTTGCTTATACCCAGGAAGGTAATTATGTACGATTTCAAGTAATCAATCGCGGGGGAGTTTATCCTAACCGTTTCCTTGAAATTGCCGGTTCTTATAATAGCGGGTTTGGGGTATGGGCAAAGCATTATTAATAACTATAAACAGCCATCCTTTGCCGGTCGGCTTTCTTTTTCTTCTATCATTAACAATTGCATCTTGAATCTTGAAAACAGAATCTACTTATTTTTATTTGTTACGCAGTAGAATCGTACAGCTCGTTATTGTTTTTGGATTATGTACAGAGTATGGATTTTCCCAGTGGATGACAGACTCAATCTTTTCCGCGCATACACAACGGGGCATCAACTATGTCTATAATCTTGAGTTCGAAAATGCGAAAAAAGAGTTTAAGGAACTTGTCCGATTAAATCCCAAGCACCCTGCAGGACATTTTTTCTTTGCGATGGTTGAGTGGGAGAGAATCTTGATAGATTTGGAAAACGAATCGAATGATGAACGGTTTTTGTCTCTCATCGAAAATGTAATAGATGTTTGCGATGAGCAGTTGGATATTAATGATGAGGATGTTTCAGCGTTGTTTTTCAAAGGAGGAGCTATTGGATTTCGGGGGAGGCTACATGCGAACAGGGAGGATTGGGTAAAAGCCGCAAACGATGGCCGTGTCGCGCTGCCAATTGTCCAAAAAGCATACAAGCTTGATCCGAACAATTACGATGTGTTGTTAGGAATCGGCATCTATAATTATTACGCAGATTTAATTCCCGACCAGTACCCGTTTGTGAAACCGTTAATGTTGTTCTTTCCCGACGGCGATAAAGTGAAAGGCATCAGTCAGCTCAAGCAGGCGGCAGAAAAAGCGCGGTACGCAAAAATCGAGGCTTCCTATTTCTTGATGCAGCTAATGTTTCAATACGAAAAGCAATACAGCCAGGCTCTCGAAATTGCAGTTGGCTTGCACCTACGGTTCCCCAATAATGTAGTGTTTCATCGCTACGTCGGGCGAAGCAGGGCGGCTATAGGACAATGGAGGGAGATGAAAGCAGAATTCGATTCGATACTACAATTCGTTGATAAGGGAAAAACCGGATATAATTTGAACGTTAAGCGCGAGGCGCAATACTATCTCGGTTTATATGAGCTGCAATACGGAAATTATGCTGCTGCATTGAAACATTTTTATACAACGGATGAACTCTCACGTTCGCTGGATAAAGAAGGTCCTTCAGGGTTTATGGCGATGTCCAACCTGAAAATAGGGATGATTTACGATTTGCAGGCGAAGCGGGAATATGCGCTGAAGCAGTACGATAAAGTGTTAAAGATGAAAGAATATCAAGGTTCGCACGAACAGGCGGAACGCTACAAAAAAACTCCGTTCGGTAAGTGATGTTTAAGATTTTTCTTTTCGGCGTGATAGCCGCCTCCGCAGAAGTGCTGGGCGGAGTGCTGATTATTTTGAAGCGCGAGTGGCCCCGAAAGATTCAGGAATATCTCATGGCGTTGAGCGCAGGATTTCTCCTTGCCCTTGTTTTTTTTGAGTTGATACCCGAGAGCCTTGAATTGTTAGGAAGCGCGGCATCGTACTATATTATCTTAGGGTTTGCCGCGTTGCATTTTTTTGAGCATACGATTGTCGGGCATTTGCATTTTGGAGAGGAGACGCATGAAGACGTTATGGTTTCTAAAACGGCAAGCATGGCGGCTATTTCCGGCATGTTGATTCACGCGTTTTTCGACGGGCTTTCGATTTCCGCCGGGATGCAGTTTGATTATACAATCGGACTTCTCATTTTCTTTGCTATTCTCCTGCATAAAATTCCGGAAGGGTTGACTATCGCTTCCATTTCTATTGCATCGAAACAGACAGTGAGGACAACCATCATTGCATTGCTGGCAATTGGAGGCGCAACAACGCTTGGCATTGTTACCGCGTTTCTACTTTCCTCCTATAATGCGGCGTTAGTGGGAATTGCATTCGCGTTTACGGCTGGGACGGTGTGTTACGTTGGGGCGAGCGATTTGATACCGGAAATTAATCATTCAAAAAATCGTATCGCGCCTCTCATTGTGCTTGCTGGGATGCTGCTTTTTTATTTTAGCATGCAGCTCATCGAGCGCGCAATAGATTAAACGCGCTCCAGGCTCTATAGCTATTGTGTTGGAGTAGTGGAGTGATGGAGTTGCAGATAGTTGTGCAATGTCCGTGGTGTGATGCAGGACGCAAGAAGTAAGATGTAGGATTTGAAGGATGGGCTGATTGTTGGGTTGTTGTTTGCGATTGTGTTGGCAACAATTATATCTTTACGTATATTACCACCAATACTTTGAGCATGACTTTATTAACCACTTTAGAGGAAGTCGTGTGTCAAAAATAATTATATTAGCAACATAAGGAGAGCTTATGCGTTGGTATTTTTTGTGTTTCATTTTTTTCATCGCCCCTTCATTCATAAAGGGTCAAGCTGCCGGGAAGGGATATGCAGCAGCAGTGTATGACATTCACGGAATGTTCATCGGCACGATGAATGCCCGCCAGCCGCTCAGTTCTTTTCAAGCTCAAGCGATTATATCCCCAACCGATATCTTTGTTAATGGAAAAATTCACCCATTAGCGCGGGGGATTTATTTCCTTTCACCGACAGACGCTGTGCCTCCTTGGTCGAATGGTTCCAGTTCAGGATTTGGATTTAACGATGTTACGTCACGATATCTTCCTCAGGCTGAATATGATGCAGGGGATATTCAGACGGGAGATGTGAATGGGGACAGTTTGACAGATATTATCTTTTCTATCAACTCAGGAGTTTGTGATACCACGAAAGATACACGTCCGAGAATATGGCTCCAAGCGCAAGACGGGAGTTTCTTCGACGCGACCGATTCACTTGTGCCTGTCATTCGGATTCCAACATTTCAAGTATTGTTGATTGACATTGAGGAGGATGGCGATCTCGATATTTTTCTTGGCGGTGGGGGATGTAATTATACGTTGCAACGAGGTCTTTTAGTCAATGATGGTCACGGTCATTTTACCGAAGAAAGTGATATGCGATTGCCAGCACTGGAAGGAATTGCGTTTGTTCTAAAGGCGGCATACGGAGATGTTGATAGCGTTTCGGGCAACGATCTCGTAGTCACTATTTGGGGAAATCCCTTCACGGATACAACTTCTCTCTTTGGGTATGAGCTATGGCTGAATGATGGCAACGGCTATTTTTATCGAGACACATCAAACAGGCTGTTATCAAGCGAGCAGTATGGATACTTTGATGTTGCAATAGCTGATGTCAACAATGATTTACTGAACGATGTTCTGTTCGCAAATCTCGAATTAATTATTACTGACGAAGATCCTATACCGATTGACACACTTTTGGGTGGAACGGCGTTGTACATCAACCAGGGTGCAGGGTATTATCATGATGAAACAGCTGCACGGATTCCAGTGTCAGATAATTCGTCTATACGTAAGGTCCTTCCCTGCGACTCAGATAATGATGGTGATCTTGATTTGTTCGAGGTAGGAATGATGTTCGGAACGTATTCTCGTCAAAATAGACTGCTCCGAAATGATGGAAGCGGGAATTTTTCAGTATGGGATGGGGCATTACCGGATTCTCTTAACGGTTGGTTCAACGATGCGGAAGCGGGGCTGCTGAATGACGATAACTATCCCGATGTTTTTCTTACAAAAGTATTGCCGGGAGAACCAAACTATGATATTCTTTTATTGAACAATGGGAATGGAACATTCGCTGATTCAAGTTCTTTGTTGCCTCACGTGCTTGATTTTGGCGCATCAACATCCTTGTTCGACCATCAGCGCGATTATGATTTAGACATTGTTTGCGCAAATACAGGACCGAGGTCCGATACATTGGGACAGATTACACTGTATCATAACCAGCTCTATAACACAGTCGGAGTGAAAGAGAGAGGAGATATTCCTAATTCTTTCGGGCTTGAACAAAATTATCCTAATCCTTTCAACCCGACAACAGTTATTCGTTATTCCGTCCCTGTTCCATCTGGAAGAGATTTCGTCGAAGGCGGACAGTTATCTGCTAATAGTTACGTAACATTAAAAGTATATGATGTACTGGGAAGGGAAGTGGTCACGCTTGTTGATGAATTTCAGGCTTCAGGTTTCAAGTCACAGACTTGGGATGCTAACGGGATGCCGAGCGGCGTGTATTTTTATAGATTAACTATTGCAGGACAAGTCCAAGGGATTCCTACGGGAGATGGCATCTTGTCCTACAGCGCTATAAAGAAGATGTTATTGATGCGATGATACGGGGGATGCAGGATTTAAGATGTAAGATACAGGATGCAAGGAACAGGGAACAAAAAACCAGGGACTGAAGACTTTAGGGTTGTTCTAAAAGCTCTATCGCTCGTTTCTGCCAACGGCTCGTAGAGCGTCCTCGCAGAAACAACGAAACCAAATAGTATCCTTTACTCTGCGAGGACACAGAGCGGAGTCTGTGTAGATTTTGGAACCACCCTTTATTTCATTTTTTCTATCGTGCTGATTTCCCGTAACAAATCTCGTTTGGTGAAGCGTGATTTGCTCATAATGCCGGTAATAAATCCCTGCAATTGCTCTTTCGATTCTTCATCAACCTCATGCGAAGTGAGAATAATGATTGGCGTATTACGTGTTTCCGGCTCCTGCTTCAGCTGGAAGGCGACCGTATAGCCCGTAATATCCGGCATCATTAAATCCAGGATGATTAAATCGGGCTTTTCTTCCATTGCAAGCTGGATTCCTCTCCGTCCGTTCAATGCTGTCATAACGTCGAATCCTTCCGATTCGAGAATAACGGAAACAAGCTCTGCCGCCGATTTATCGTCGTCAATGACCAGCACTTTCGGATGTTTTTTTCTGAGCAAAGGGCGGGAAGATATTTTTCCGATTGTGTCTAACAGTTCATTCTTGCTCACCGGCTTGACGAAGTATTCAACCGCCCCGAGGCTGAATCCTAATTTTTTGTCATCGGTAATCGAGATAATGATTATTGGGATGTGCGCGCATAAGGGATGATTCTTCAATTCTTTCAATACCTGCCAGCCATCTTTAACAGGCATAATCATATCGAGCGTAATGACGTCGGGCTTGAGCATTTTTGCTTTTTCAAGTCCTTCAAATCCGTTGCGAGCAATTTCGGTTTTATAACCCGCCTCTTCCAAATATGCTTGCACTAACTGTCCTGCCTGCGGATTGTCTTCTATAATCAATACAAGTGGCTGTTCGCCATTGCTGCCTACGACGCGATGCGTATCGGCAATTAAGGTCAACTCATCGGGTGATTCAACAATTTCTCCTGCAACGATAATCGGAATTCTGAACCGGAACGTGCTTCCTTTGCCCCATTCGCTCTCAACCCAAATCTTCCCGCCGTGCAGCTCGACTAATTTTTTCGTAATCATCAACCCTAAGCCGGTTCCTTCATCAGCCATATACGCGTTTTTTCCCTGCCTATACGCTGTGAAGAGTCTCGACATGTCTTCAGGTTTAATCCCTGTGCCTTTGTCTATTACTTCAACTTCGATTTCGTACTGGATGCGCCGCATATTGATGGTAACGATGCCACCCTTGTTGCTATACTTCACCGCGTTGGAGACAAGGTTCACGAGAATCTGCTTAAAGCGCATCTGGTCAACAACAAGATTATCAACTTCATCGGGAATGTTAAACACGAGCTGTACTTGTTTCTGGTCGAGAGCTGCTTGCAGCACCCGTTGAACGTTCTCAACAAAATACGAAATGGGGTAGGCTTCGACATGGAGTTCCATTCGCCCCGCTTCGATTTTCGATAAATCGAGAATATCATTGATGAGGGCTTGCAGGTGCCTGCCGCTCACATTGATATTTTTCATAAAATCTTTGACTTTCTCCTTCGGAATTTTCTCCATGTCTGTGGTTAAAATATCGGAGAAGCCGACGATGGCGTTGAGAGGAGCGCGAAGCTCGTGGCTGAAGGTTGCTAAAAACCGCTTAAGCGTTTCATTTGCCTCTTCGGTTTTCTTCTGCTCGTTGGCAAGCTCAACGTTCTTTACCGTAATCTCGTGCATCAACCGCTTCCGGCTAATACCGATGGAGAGCTCATTAGCAATCACGGAGAGCATTTGCATATCATCCCCCGCATACTTGACATTCTTATGGGAGAGCACTTCCAAAATGCCCTGCATTTCATCCTGGACTATTAACGGAATGGAGATCAACGAGAGCAGCTTGTGCTGCTCAACCTCGCCAAGATATTGAGCGGCAATTGTGCTTTTTGAAAGCTCATCCGTGATGATCACTTCCCGCTTCAGTGTTGTTTGTGATGCAATAGTCTCGGTTGAGACATCCACGATTTGATGCAACACCTCAGTATTGATATTGACGTCCGTTATTGCAGGAGCCATCAGATGGAGCAACGAAGAGCGAGCGTCGAACCTGTAAATGCAAACGAACTTGGTGGGAATGTCCATAAACTTCGCTATCTGTTCCCCGGCATTCAAGCAAAGCTCATCAAGGTGTTGCGCGACATTGATAACATGGGAAACCTCCATGAGCATTTCTTTCTGCCTCTGCTCACGCTTCTGCTCGGTAATATCCTGAAAGAAAACGGAGATGCCTCCATCATTCGGGTAAATACGAACGTCGAACCATTTTTCAAACCGGTGGTCAACATACGAAGACTCTAACGTTTGGAATTTCCTGGTCTTCATGGCAAGGCGGTACATCTCGCCAATTTCCGCATGTTCAGCATTGGGGAAGACTTCGAACACATGCTTACCCAGAACTTCATCGCGCAAAAGCTTTGTGCCTTCCTCAGCCGCACGATTCCAATATAAAATTCTATACTGGTTATCTAAGGCAAAAAAACCGCCTGAAATACCTTCTAAAATGTCTTCATACTTTTTAAGGGAGTTCATGCTCATATCATCTTCAAATGTTATCGCGAAACTAATTTACGGAAGGTAGAATAACAAATTTTTCAATAAGATGCAAGAAATTGGTTAAGAAAAGGTTGAGGTGGGGGTGGTAAGTTGTTGTTATTGATATTACGCGGCGATAATGCCAGCATTACATTTTTCTAGTAAGAGAAACGAATAACACAAAACAAAAAAGGCGCACCGGGGGATGGCGCGCCTTACGCAGTTGTAGGAGGGAATGGAAATTACTTTACCAAAGTCATGCGCATCGTTTTCTCGAAGGAATAATCTTCTTCTTTATTTTCTGCCGTTAAACGATAAATGTACGTCCCGGAAGAGAGGTTGTCTCCTGAAAAGGCAACCTCTTGAGTTCCGGCATCCACTAATTCATTACTGATTAGTGTCGAGACTTCCTGTCCGAGCATATTATACACTTTCAAGGTAACGAGACTATTAACAGATAACGAATAACCGATAACTGTTGTGGGGTTGAATGGATTCGGATAATTTTGCTTTAGCTCGGAAACATCGGGAATAATTGAAGAAACTTCATCTCTCGATTTTTCCGTTCCGACGGCGATGGTTGTTGTTGAGGTCAAGAATGTGAAGCCATTTGCGCTGGCGACGCCTGTCAACAAAAGCTTGCTGCTGAATGAGATGGTGTCAATTGGACCGCGAAATGCTTCATTGATGCGGGAGATACAATCGTCAAGCTGTTCATAGTCAACCTTCATTTTCCCGCGCCAGAAGGTCATCATTGAATCTGCATGCAATGCAATTTGCTTCACCTGCCATCCATGAAATGGGCTTGCCTCATCGTTGCAATACAATTCGCCTAAGCCGACTGGGGTTATACCTTCTTCGCTTGCGATGATATTAAATTTCAACGCCGCGAGGTTGGCAAACAACCTGTTATTCATTTTAGAAGGAGTCAACACTTTTACCTCACCTTTGAACAGTGTGCCGTTTGCAAGCCTCGAAAAGCCTCGTGGCTGACCGAAGTGATAATCGTCTCTATCGAGGAGCGATTTCTGCATGTCTGCGCTTTTCTTAAGAATTACCCAACCATATTCGTTTTTCTGCTGAGGCATTGGGATACCGAGCGTGATGGTAGAACTTCGTTTCACAAATACTTCATCCCGTACGTTTGCTTCATTTGGCATAGAGAGCCTGCCATAGGTAGATACCGCTTCATTTTTTGAGCGCTTTGTCCCGACTCTCTCATTTCCATTCAACCACCACCATCTGGTTACCTTCGCCGATTTCTTAGCTGTAGAGACAGTTACCGAAACTTCATTCATATTATCTATTTCAGCTCCTGAAATTTTCCAGATTCGTCCGTTGGCATTCAGAAGCTCGCCATACGTGAATGAGTTTGAAAACTCTACCTCAACGCTTGCATTAAATTCCAGGTGGATTCCATTGATACCACTGCCTTGATCATTGACAAAAGTAAACTGACACTCTGTCGCCACAGGTTTTCTCGGCACAGCCTTTTTCTCGGATAAATCAGCGGCGCTAAATGTTCTAAAATCTTGCGCTATCGAAACAGTTGATATTGTAAGTAAGAAAAGCAACAATCCAGCAACGTTTTTCATGATGTTCCCCTTGATGATAGTATGTTCTAGATGAAGTTTCATAATCTGACATAATAATCGTCAATAGATGTGCCAAGGGCCTTAAATATCTCTCAGCCAAAAAACCTCTATTTTTTTGCTGTTTGAGGGTATTTTAGGAAGAAATAAGAATAGGAAGGAAGGATACGCTGTTCCAACATTGAACAGTGTTCAAAGAATGCGCAAAAAATGGAACAAAAAGTTAAACTCAAACGAGACCGACATTTTAAAAGAGGTTATTGTAAAACTAAAGCCTACCGATGGTTAGGATAGCATAAGTTCAGTGAAATAAGGGAGGTTCTAAAAAAATTCTAAGGCTCGGTTCTGCCAACGGCTCGTAGAGCGTCTTCGCAGAACCAACGAAATCAATAGCATCCACCACTCTGCGGGGACGCAGAGGGGAGCAGGTAACGTTTTTGGAAGTACCCACTATTCTTCCGGAGGTTTGAGTGGGGGTGAATCTCCCATTTCTTTTTGGAAAAATACTTCTTCTGTTTGGTTAGCTTTTTCTTTTTTCTCCTGGTATTTTCTTTTTAGGTATGAACTGAATAAGTCTATTGCGAGCAATGCAAGCAATAGACCAATGACGACAAGAACAAAGTCGGTAATATCCGGCGCTGATTTATTCACTAAGAGTATCAACGACATGCAATTCTTTCAGAAAAAGTCAATATAATATAGGAATGATATGAAGAACAATCAAATATGAAGAAGGTTTGGAGAGGAATAAAAAATATCGTATATCAGAGAAGCGTCAATTATTTTTTTATATGAAAAAGCTTGTTTGTTCTTATATAGTTATTATTCTATTAGCGCTTTTCTGTCTGCAAAGCCTTGTCGCCCAACCGGCAATTAATTTTCTGGGCAATATTAATATCCCGCACGGGCAGAGCAATACTACCTACTTTTCAAGCTGCTGGGGCTGGGTTTCTCCCGACGGGCGGGAGTACGCCCTGCTAGGGACGTGCAACGGTACATCAATAATTGATTTAAATTCAGATACGCTGAAAGAAATTCAGTTTATCCCGGGTCCCTACGCAGGTTATTGCCTGAGAGAGATGAAAACCTGGAAGCAATACGCGTATATCGTTACCGAAGGAGGTGGCGGCGTGCAAATAGTTGACCTTTCAGGTTTACCCGATACGGCAATATTGATAAAGAATTTTATCTATGTTGATTCAACGGTTAGTCCTTCAGGCAACACCACCTATTCTCATACTGTCACAATTTCCGATGGATTTTTGTATTTGAATGGCAGCAGGTTGTGGAAAAACAAAGGAGGCGCGGTAATATTTTCTCTTCTCGATGACCCTACGAACCCCGAATATATTGGCGATGTGCTTACTACATATTTCCATGATACTTACGTGCGTAATGACACGATGTATGCTTCGGCAATCTATAATAGTGGAGAAAAGGGAGGATTGCATATCATTGATTTATCAGATAAATCTTCTCCATCGGAAATCACGAACATATCCTATCCCGGAAGCGGTACGCATAACTCCTGGGTCTCGATGGATGGAAAATATGTGTTCACTGCTGATGAAATCAATCCAACTCCGCACAATATGAAAGTATGGGATATTAGCAGCCTGCCTCTCTATGAACAAGCTGCCTCATGGCAGCAAGAGCCATCGAGTATTGTCCATAATGTTCATGGGAGAGGAAATTATGTGTATGTAGCTCATTACACGGCAGGGATGGGAGTAGTTGACGTCCATGACCCCCAAACTCCGTTTACTGCTGATTGGTTCGATTCGTATGCCGGAACAAGCGGAGGGTATGCTGGATGCTGGGGGGTCTATCCCTATTTTCCGTCCGGGAAATGGATTGGTTCGGATATGCAAACAGGATTATATGTCTTTACATTTGATAGTTTACGACCGCGACAGCGTGTCCGGTTAGTTACCCCGCCGGATAGCGGAGAATATGACGTTGCCAATCCGCTTCTCCAATGGACTTCTTCAGCAGAGCAGTCATCTGACCCGCACTTTTATGAATTGCATATTGTAGGGAATGGTTTGGATACCGCTATTCAAACAAAGGATACAGTGTTGTATGGATTCAATTCTCCGGAGCTACAGCCCGGAACATATCATTGGTTTGTTCTTACGCGTGATGAATTTACAGAGGTATCGAGCGTTGATACGTTAATGTTTTATTATCCTGATATCAATGACGTTTCCCGTGGCAATGAACGAATCTCCTCTTTTCAATTGCAGCAAAACTATCCTAATCCGTTTAATCCGACAACTACGTTGTCATTTGTCATTGATAATTTGTCATTAGTGTCGTTGAGGGTGTATGATGTGCTTGGAAAAGAGGTTGCACTGCTGGTTAATGAAAGACTTATCCCGGGTGAATATGAGATACTATGGAATGCAGGAAATCTTCCATCGGGCGTTTATTATTATCAATTGACAGTTGGAGAAACCGTACAACAAAGAAAGATGATGTATCTACGGTAAATGGTTATTGTGCGACTCACTTCATTTTTTAAGATTGATGTTTTTTGAGAGGTTGTGGTTCTTTTGAAGATCAAGTGAGCCGCACATAAGACTTGACTTTTTTCCGCGTTATAACGATATTGTAATAAATGTTCAGAGAAAAAGAGGATAATTCTCGCTCTGATTCAAACAACAATATTATTATTTGGAGGATGTATGAAAAGCATCGCTACTGTTTGTGTGTTGTTTTTGGTAATCAGTTTTTGTCAGGTTGAAAGTTTCGGACAGAAGAAGTTAGTACGGCAACCTGATGATGTTCTTGTCAATTTTGCAA
>SCUC01000015.1 GCA_004322375.1 Bacteroidota bacterium | reverse complement strand
CCGAACGATGCGAATTTCTATTTCGAGGTTGAGCCGTTTGAAATTGAGTATAAAAATATCGAAATTACAAATGGCGCATGGCAAGAAATCCCCGGCGGAACCTTCAAAATTGAAGAAAAGCATCAAATTGCTAACCTTGCAGACGCTTGCAATGAATGCGGCAATTGCGACGTGTTCTGTCCTGAAGATGGCGGTCCGTATATAGAAAAACCCAGATTTTTTGGTTCGTTGGAATCATGGAAAAAGTGGAATACGCTTAGCGGGTTTTTTGTAACGAAGCAGAATAATGTGATAACGTTGTACGGTCGCTTTAAGAATAAGGAACTAATGCTCGCGCAACATAACGGAACAATGAAATTTGAAGATGAAGCAGCAACGGTTGTTATTGATGCTACGACTCATGCTGTGCGCAATGTTCAATCTAAAAATTCCTCAAACAGTACGACGGTTGATTTACGATATTATTTTGTCATGCAAGCGTTATTGCGTGGAATGACAAGAATGGATACGATACATTTTATCAACGCGGAAATGATTTAGAAATTATGAGTACATCAATACTAAACTTTACTCTCAACAATCAACCCTTCACGGCACAGCTTGAAGATGGTATATCGCTGATGGATGTTCTCCGCGAGCAGGCGGGACTCATCTCTCCCAAAAATGGCTGCGCTCCGCAAGGCTCGTGCGGCGCTTGCACGGTTATTGTTGACGGAAAGGCGGTTTCTTCCTGCGCTGTTCCTGCGAAAAATATCGCGGGAAAATCAGTTCTCACGCTGGAGGGGTTAACGGGAAAAGAGCGGGACATTTTCGCAAGAGCATTTTCTTATTCAGCAGCGATGCAATGTGGTTTTTGCATTCCGGGCATTGTTGTGCGCGCAAAAAGCTTGCTCACGAAAAACCCAATCCCAACTCGTGATGAAATTGCTGTCGCGTTGAACAATAATATTTGTCGCTGCACAGGTTATATCAAAATCATTGATGGAATAGAGCTTGCCGGAAAGGCGCTGCGAGGCGAGCCGCTTCCTGAACCTGATTATTCGGGAAAGGTTGGCAGCAGTCTCCCAAAAATGGATGGGGAAAAATTCGCGATGGGTGAGCGACCGTATATTGATGATATTACAATGCCGGAAATGTTGTATGCAGCATTTCTTTTCTCTCCACATCCCAGAATAAAAATCTTAAAGATAGATTATTCCGAAGCGCAAAAACTTGAGGGTGTGGAGCGTATTATTACCGCAAAAGATGTTCCGGGTCAGCGAAAGCAAGGATTGATTTATAAAGATTGGCCCCTCTTCATTGCAGAAGGAGAAATCACCCATTGTATCAGTGACATTCTTGCGGGAGTTGTCGCATGTGATGCTCGAACAGCGCGCAGGACTGTTGAACGTATCAAACTTGAGTACGAAATTTTGCCCGGTGTGTTTGAACCTGAAGAGGCGCTCAAGCCCGATGCGCCTCAGGTTCATTCAGACCATGTGAATCTTCTTTCCAAATCCATCATTAAGCGTGGAGATGTTGATAAGGCTCTTGCTGAATCCGCGTTTGTGGAAACGAGGACGTTTGAAACTCAGATGATTGAGCACGCTTTCTTAGAGCCGGAAAGCGCAATAGCGTTTAGGAATAATGGTACTGTAGAGGTGCTGAGCCAGGGGCAGGGCGTATTCGACGACAGGAAACAAATTGCTTCGTTCCTCGGATTACCTGAAGAAAACGTCAAGGTTACGCTTGTTACCAATGGCGGCGCGTTTGGCGGAAAGGAAGATATGAGTGTGCAGGGGCAGGTCGCTCTTATGGCAATGCTCACGGGCAAGCCTGTGAAGGTAACGCTCACACGCGAAGAGAGCATTCGCTTGCACCCAAAGCGCCACCCCATCAAAATGACCTACACAGTGGGCTGCGATAAGGATGGAAAGCTCACCGCCGTTCGCGCGCGGATGATTGGCGATAAGGGAGCGTACGCCTCTGTAGGAACGAAAGTGCTTGAACGGGCGGCGGGTCATGCGTGCGGTCCATATAATATTCTTCACTCGGATGTTGAGGCGTTAGCTGTATATACCAATAATCTCCCGTGCGGGGCGATGCGCGGCTTTGGCGCAAATCAAGCGGCGTTTGCCATCGAGGGAATGATGGATATTCTCGCGGAGAAAGTCGGGATTGATGGCTGGGAAATGCGCTGGCGTAATGTTGTGGATATTGGAGATACATTCTGCACGGGGCAGGTGTTTGAGCGCGCAGTTGGCATCAAGAAAACACTGCTTGCCGTGAAAGATATTTACTATTCGTCGAAGTACGCGGGCATTGCTTGCGGCATAAAAAATGTCGGCATAGGCAACGGGATGCCGGAATACGGTCAGGCAATTGTTCGCATTCATCGTGACGAAACGATTACTATCAATACCGGATTTACAGAGATGGGGCAGGGCTTCTGCACGGTGATGATTCAGTTCTTCTGCGACGTTACGGGTGTTGACCCCCGCAAGGTTCGCGTTGATATTGATACAACCCAACCCACACCTTGCGGAATGACAACAGCTTCACGCGCAACAGTGCTGGGCGGGCGCGCAGTGATTGAAGCGGCGAAGAAAATGAAAAAAGAGCTGGATGCAGGAAACACGATTCATGATTTAGCAGGCAAGGAATATTTTGGTGAAGTGGTCATTGATTACACAACCGCCCTTGATGCAAAAACAAATAAGCCGATTACACACATGACGTTCGGGTTTGCCACGCAAGTGTGTATTCTCGATGAACAAGGAAAGCTGAAGAAATTTATTGCTGCGCATGATGTCGGACGGGTTATCAACAAAAAATTATTGGAAGGACAGCTTGAAGGTTCCATCCACATGGGACTTGGGTATGCGCTGACGGAAGATTTGAAATTGACAAACGGAGTTCCCGATTCCTTCAAGTTCCGTTCACTCGGCGTTCTCCGCGCAAAGGATATGCCTGAAACGGAAATTATTCTTATTGAAGAGCATGAATCGGAAGGTCCTTTCGGCGCAAAAGGCGTTGGCGAGATTGGACTTGTCCCAACCGCCGGAGCGGTTGCTTCCGCGCTGTATAAGTTTGATGGCATCCGCAGGTACAAGCTGCCGATGAAGGATAGTGTGGCGGCGAAGGCGATGAAATAATTAACCACGGATTGCACGGATGACACAGATTCACGCGAAAATAATCCGTGGTTAAACAATTCATTTATGTTACACGAAGAACTAACAGGCAAAATAATAGCAGCGTTTTACAAGGTGTATAACACACTTGGTCATGGCTTTCTTGAAAAAGTGTATGAGAACGCATTAGCGCTTGAACTTAAAAGACTGCAGCTACAAGCTGAACAACAAAGAAAAGTTGACGTATATTATGAAGAAACGCGTGTAGGAGAATATTATGCTGATATTATTGTCAACAATCTTGTTGTGCTTGAGTTGAAAACTGCAGAGGGTATTGCACCAGAGCATGAAGCACAATTGTTGAACTATCTTAAAGCTACAAATATTGAAGTAGGGTTATTACTCAACTTCGGACCAAAACCACAGTTTATTAGAAGAATATTTACAAACGATAAAAAGATTAACCACGGATAGGACCGATAATACGGATTAGCACGGAATAAATCCGTGAATATCTGTGTTCTTTCCGTGTCATCCGCGGTTAAGCAAGGAAAAGCCCATGTCATCCATCATAAAACAACTTTACCCCGAAATCATTAAAAAATCGGCTGTGCGGTGTAAACAGCATGGTATTACTATTCCCACATTTGCACAAATGCGAGACCCTTCGCTTGTACCGGATGCAGTAAAAGCAAAGCTCAAAGGCATCGGGCTGTGGGATGTGAACCCGCTTAATCTCTTTCGCATCTCATGGAAGAACGATGTGCAAACCGGTTTATACGGCGGAGTGAATTATCTTGAAATCCCGCGCGAAATTACAGGCGTGAAAGCGCGTATCATAGGCTTGATTGGAAAATATTTTCCAACGGGCGCGCATAAAGTAGGAGCGGCGTTCGGGTGTCTTGTGCCGCGATTGGTCAGTGGAGAGTTTGATCCCGATAAGCACAAAGCCGTGTGGCCCTCGACCGGGAATTTCTGCCGCGGCGGCGCGTTCGATTGCGCTCTGCTTGATTGCACGGCAGTTGCAATTTTACCGGAAGGAATGTCGAAGGAACGATTCACGTGGCTGAAGGAAATCGGCGCGGAAGTAATTGCAACTCCAGGGACAGAATCGAACGTGAAAGAAATTTATGACAAATGCTGGGAGCTAAAACGCGACCCGCTCAATATCATCTTCAACCAATTTGAAGAATTCGGAAATCCTATCTGGCATTATAATGTAACGGGTCCTGCACTTGAAGAAGTATATCAATCTCTCGGAAAGAATGTTAAAGCATCGGCATACATTTCAGCGACGGGCTCTGCAGGAACAATTGCCGCGGGAGACTATCTTAAAGCGCATTATCCTAGTTTGAAAATTGTCGCGACGGAAGCATTGCAATGTCCAACAATACTAATGAACGGTTTCGGAGCGCATCGCATCGAAGGCATTGGCGATAAGCACATTCCCTGGGTGCATAACGTTCGCAATACCGACGCAGTGGCTTCAATTGATGATGAAGATTGCATGAGGGTGCTGCGATTGTTTAACGAGCCGGAAGGTCAAAGTTATCTTAGCAAAGAGCTAAGAGCGAAGAGCGTAGAGTTACCAGTACTAGGTATTTCTTCTATCTGCAACATGCTTGCAGCAATTAAAACAGCAAAGTATTATGAGATGAATGAAAACGAGGTTATCTTTACCATCTTTACTGATTCATCGGATTTGTATCAATCGCGGTTGAAAGAGTTAGAAGAAGAACGCGGTAAATATTCGCAACTGCAAGCGGCGCGAGACCATGCCGCGCCGATTCTTCACCAAAGTATTGATTATTTTAAGGAATTGACCTATTATGAGCGAAAGGCTGTCCATAACCTGAAATACTTTACGTGGGTCGAGCAGCAAGGCAAAACTTCTGAAGAACTCAATGCCCAGTGGGAACCTGAGTACTGGAGAAGGTTATTTGAGGAGGAAATTGTATATTTTGACAAACTAATTACTGAATTTAATTCCTTGTAAATTCTGCTTTTATCATTTTTAACCGAAGTTTTAAGGTCGTCATTAGTAATTGGTCATTTGTCATTGGGTACTATTCAAGCAACTGTTACTTAAAACTGTAAACAAAAAACAAAAAACAGAAAACGATAAATTTTGAGCACAATATTTGAACAAATACAAAATGCGGGCGTTGTCGGCGCGGGCGGCGCGGGATTTCCTGCACACGTCAAAGCCGGGGCATCCGTTGATACCATTATCGCGAACGGCGCAGAGTGTGAACCTCTTATCCACAAAGATTTTGAGCTGATGGTGAATTACCCTGAGCGCGTTGTTCATGGCGTTGCGCTGTTGATGGAATCAACCGGAGCGAAACAGGGAATCATCGGGGTGAAAGAAAAGAATAAACGTGCAATAGAAGCGTTGACATCCGTTCTCCCTGCCAATAATTCCCAAAATATCAAGCTCCATTTGCTGGGTGATTTTTATCCCTCCGGCGATGAATACATCCTAGTCTATGAAGCGACCCGAAGATTGATTCCGCCACAAGGCATTCCACTCAATGTCGGTATTGTAGT
The DNA here is from genome assembly GCA_004322375.1 of Bacteroidota bacterium. Taxonomy (GTDB): domain Bacteria; phylum Bacteroidota; class Ignavibacteria; order UBA10030; family SZUA-254; genus FW602-bin19. The sequence goes on along the minus strand of SCUC01000015.1, from coordinate 5,410 downwards.
GAACAATGTAGAAACGCTTTACAATGTTTCATTTGCATCGCAGGGTATTCCGGTAACAGAAAAATTCATTACGGTTGCCGGAGCCGTGAAGTATGCTACGTCGCTAAAAGTTCCGATTGGAATGAGCTATCGCGAGGCAATCGAGCTGGCTGGAGGAACGACAGTAAAAGATTTCGGCGTTTTTGTCGGCGGGATTATGATGGGGAAACTGGAGTTTAACCTTGACCTGCCAATAACGAAAACAACCGCAGGTTTTATAGTGCTCCCTACAGAACATACATTGATTACCAGAAAGAGCCAGCCTGAAAAATCCATGCACCGCATCGGCAAATCTGCCTGCGACCAGTGCAGCTATTGCACGGAGCTATGCCCGCGCTATATCCTCGGCTACGATGTGCAGCCGCATAAGGTCATGAGAAGCCTTGGGTTTTCAACGACCGGAGAAAATATCTGGAACCAATATGCCCAGCTTTGCTGCGCTTGTGGCTTATGCACCTTGTATGCCTGCCCTGAAAGCTTGTTCCCCAAGGAAGCATGCGATAAAGGAAAACGTGACCTGAAAGAGCAAGGTATCAAATGGTCGGGCAACATGGAAGTTGAGCCGCACCCGATGTATGAAGGAAGACGAACCCCGTTAAAGCAGCTGATGCAAAGGCTCGGCGTCAGCGAGTACGACCACGCTTCTGAATTTTACAATAGTCAAATTAATGCGGGCAGAGTTGAAATTCTGTTAACGCAACACGTCGGAGCGCCTGCGCAAGCATCGGTACAAGTCGGCGATCAGGTTCAAAAGGGACAGTGTATAGCAGAGGTTCCTGAAGGAAAGCTCGGAGCGAACATTCACTCGAGCATTGACGGGATTGTGAAAAGCGTAGGACAGTCTGTAGTTATAGAAAGTATTTGACTCTCGTTAAGCTGTAATTGGAAAAAAAGGATAAATGTACTCTACTATTAGTTTCACGTTTCATGTTTCAAGCAGGCAAATTCACTCGTAATGCATGAAACATGAGACTTGCCGCGGCTCGTAGAGAAACCTGAAACAATTAAAAGAAATTATATGGCTAAGAACTCAATAGGTCTAATAGAATTGACAAGCATCGCCGCAGGATTTCAAGTTGGCGACGCGATGCTGAAGGCGGCGGATGTAGAGATTATTCTCTCCCGCACAATTTGCTCCGGAAAATATATGGTGCTTATTGGCGGCGATGTTGCGGCTGTAACGGCAAGCGTACAAGCTGGAGGCGTTGCTGGGCGCGGTTCAATCATTGATGTGTTTATCATTCCGAACGTTCATCCCGCCGTCTTTCCAGCGATATCAGGAACCAGTAAAGCCGATATGCTTGAAGCCTTAGGCATCGTCGAATCATTTTCTGTAGCCTCCTTGATAGAAGCTGCCGATGCGGCTGTAAAAACTTCCGCGGTTCAGTTGCTGGAAATACGTCTCGCGATGGCTCTTGGCGGTAAAGCATTTATGACTCTCACGGGCGATGTTGCTGCCGTGCAAGCGGCCGTTGATGCAGGGGCAGCCGTTGTTGCCGATAAAGGATTGCTTGTCAATAAAGTAGTCATTCCGCATCCGAGGAAAGAGTTGATGTCGGAAGTAGTGTGAGAGTTTCATGTTTCATGATTCAGGACTTTACGCAAACAAAATACAGATGGTTGTACAAAATTATTCGTGCATAAAGCATGAAACGTGAAACAAGCAAAACGATTCCATGAATGATAATTTTTACATTTCAGATACTGTGAAAGAACAGCTTAGACAGCATGGTGTTCAACTAGTTTATCTTTTCGGCTCTCACGCTGAAGGAACGAACCATCCGATGAGTGATGTTGATATTGGTGTTGTGATGGATTACAAATCGCTTGAGAACAATGCAAACGATTTATATATTAACCTTTTCGATATTTTTACGGATGTCTTTCCAAACGAATCTATTGATATAGTGTTTCTCCAGCGAGCGGGATTAGAGTTATGTTTCGATGTGATTTGCCACGGGAAAGTATTGTTCGAATCCGATGCAAATGTTCGCGATTCGTTTGAAGACCGTATCCAAATGCTGTATATGGATTATAAGCCGACATTGAACATGTTTGATGAGCAAGTGTTGGAGAGGATTGGTAAACGTTTATGAAGACGATTAAACGCCAATCCATTCTTCCACGAATAGACGGCATTCAAAGAGATGTTGAGAAATTGAGGGTATTAGGACGGCTTCCGTTTGATGAATTTCAAAAAGAAACAAATGTTGTTCTTGCACAATTTTATCTTCGACAGGCGCTCGAAGGAGTTTTTCATATCGGTTCGCATTTACTGTCAAGACTGCCGGGACAACGTTCAACAGAATATAAAGAAACAGCGTTGAAATTAGGCGAGGCTGGTATTGTTGATAAAGCGTTTGCTCAAACCGCTTTGAAGAATATGGCGGGGTATCGAAACAGACTGACTCATTTTTATGCAGATGTAACGGCTGATGAAATTTATTCAATACTCAAAATGCATCTTGATGATTTTGATGTATTTCTTGAAGAGGTCAGGAATGTTATGGAGCATCCCGATCAATTCGGATTCACAATAGAAAACTAAAACTATAACCTTGAAATCAAAATCTTATGTTTGAACAAATCTACAAAACCGCGCAAAAGAACGAACGGCAGGTCGCGCAGTTTTTACGCGACATTATTGCCATTAAATCATTAAGCTCTCAGGAGGAGCAGGTTATCCATCGCATCAAAGAAGAGATGGAGAAATGCAAGTTCGATGAGATAACTATTGACCCGATGGGAAATATCCTTGGCAGAATCGGACATGGAAAGCATATTATTGCCATGGATGCTCATGTTGATACGGTTGATGTCGGCAATCCCGCGAACTGGACAATTGACCCGTTCAAAGGAGCGGAGAAGGACGGCATCATGTACGGGCGCGGAACATGCGATATGAAAGGCGCGCTTGCCTCGATTGTGTATGGCGGGAAAATTATTAAAGAACTTGGACTTGAGGATGATTACACGTTGTATATCGTTGGAAGCGTGCAGGAGGAGGATTGCGACGGGCTGTGCTGGCAATACATCATCAACGAAGATAAGCTTCGTCCTGAGGTGGTGGTGATTACTGAACCAACCAATCTGGCTATTTATCGCGGGCATCGCGGAAGGATGGAAATAGAGGTTCGCACAAAGGGGATTTCCTGCCATGGCTCTGCGCCGGAGCGAGGCGTGAATGCTGTCTATAAGATGGCGCCCATCGTTCAGGATATTGAGAAATTGAACGAACGGCTTGGCGGTGAACCGTTCCTTGGAAAAGGAACCGTCACAATTGCAGAAATCCGTTCGACATCTCCTTCGCTTTGCGCAGTCGCGGATTCTTCAACAATTCATCTTGATAGAAGACTCGCGGCAACGGATACGCTTGAATCTGCAGTTCGCGAAATCCAGGAATTACCCAGCGTGAAGAAGGCAGAAGGGGAAGTTGTTGTGCTGGATTATGCCGTCCCAAGCTGGAAAGGATTAACCTATCCCACGAAAAAGTATTACCCCACATGGTTGTTGCCGGAAGAGCATCCTGTGTTCGATTGCGGAATGAAGACGTTTGAGGGATTGTTCGGAGAGAAGCCGCCTATCAGCCGATGGGTATTCAGCACCAATGGCGTTGCCGTGATGGGAATGCACGGAATTCCCTGCATCGGTTTCGGTCCGGGAAATGAAATTTACGCGCACATGGCGACAGAGCAAATTCCGATAGAGCATCTCGTAAAAGCAAGCGCATGGTACGCCGCGTTTCCGATGCAGTATGTGAAAGGGAAAAACGCCAGATAACTGGCAATTAGTCATTCACCATTGGCAATTAGTCAACTTAAGGGCGCTAATGGTCAATTGTGAATTGTTAATTGTCAACGATAATAATGGTAAACAACTGAACAAATTAAAACACTATGGCTAAAGGAGACAATATCGAAGAACGGCTGATTAATTTTTCTGTTGCAATTATCAAGCTTTGCGATAAAATGCCTGATACTCATGCCGGAAGACATGTTGCCAGCCAGTTGTTACGATGCGGCACTTCCCCTGCTCCAAATTACGGTGAAGCGCGTGGCGCAGAAAGCAAAAAAAGATTTCATCCATAAGCTAGGCATTGTTTTGAAAGAGTTGAATGAATCAGGAACGTGGTTGAAAGTTGCAAAACAAAGTGAATTAGTATCTTCAACATTATTATTGCCCATGTTGAATGAATGTCAACAGCTTTCTAAGATAATTAGTGCAAGCGTTGTTACTGCGAAAGGCGGTACCAGATAAGTATGAGGAGTAATGAAATAATCGGTTGGCAATTGACAATTCATCGTTCGCAATTGGCAATGAGAATGCTTAGGGAGTGAAATGGTTAATGGTGAATTGTCAATGCAAGTGCATAAACTATGAATGATATTTTCATGCAAGCCGCCATCGCCGAAGCCAAGAAAGGCTTATCAGAAGGCGGCATTCCAATCGGCTCAGTATTAGTTAGAGACGGGCAGATTATCGGCAGAGGATACAACCGTCGGGTGCAAGAGCAAAACCCGATGAAACATGCAGAGATTGATTGCCTCATCAATGCAGGAAGAGTCGGCAGCTACAAGGATACTGTTTTGTACTCTACGCTTATGCCCTGTTATCTTTGCGCCGGCGCGGTGGTTCAGTTTAATATCCCAAAAGTGATAGTCGGAGAAGCGCGCACATTTGCAGGGGCAGAAGAATTTATGCGGGAACACGGCGTGAAAATCATCAATTTGGACTTGCAAGAATGTGTTGAAGTGATGACTGAATTTATCAAGGAAAATCCTATATTATGGAATGAAGATATAGGGGAATAGCTATGAAAAGAAAAATCAAATACGTCTCTCTTAGTGAATATGTTCGTCAGGCATTGTTTTTGGCAACATACGAACAGGATCCAAGTCTGGGAAAAATACCCTGTGTAGTTGGCGAAGTTCCCCAATTACCAGGTTGCTATACTCAAGGAGAAACATTTGAGGAAGCGAGAGAAAATCTTTTAGAAGCCATTGAGCTTTGGGTTACGATTGCTATACGGCAATTCGAAGAACTGCCCGTCATTAACGGATGTACATTAGAGCTTCCGAAATTACGAAAGAAAAAAGTTGCCTGAGCAACTTCAGCCTCTTAATCGCCGGGAGTTAATTCGTAAACTGCGGAATGCAGGCTTTGACGGACCGTATCCCGGCGGTAAACATTCGTGTATGATTAAAGGAAAACACAAAATCATTGTTCCTAACCCGCATCGTGGTGACATTGGGGTTGTCTTGATTAGAAAGATTGTGAATCAATTAAAACTAACTTCAGAGGAGTGGAATAACCTATGATGATGGAGGAAAGAGTAAAACAATAATCCTATATTATGGAATGAAGATACAGG
>SCUC01000116.1 GCA_004322375.1 Bacteroidota bacterium | reverse complement strand
AGTGCAGGATGATGTAACGGAAGGAAGAAGCCACCTCAACATTTCCGAATGGGGTACAAGAAAATTCCATGGAGATGAAGCGGCGGAAGAAGTTGAAAAAGGAGAAATGCCCTTAAGCATTTATGTATTTACTCACCCTGAAGCCAACCTTACCGCCGGGGAAAAAGAACAATTCATACAAGGATTGAAGGAAACATTCGGTGGAGAATCGGAGGAACAAGAGTATGAAGAAGAACAGTAACTTACTGCCTCAATGAGCGACTATTATTCCAGACATCTCTCAGCCGACCGATTACAACGTGTCTATGAAATTGCTTCACCGCGAGTAAAGCAATATTTTGAGGCTGAGATTTCGTATGCCCAGCAAAAAATTCAACCGAACGATATGGTGTTAGAGTTAGGCTGCGGCTACGGAAGAGTTTTACCTTCGCTTGCTCATTGTGCGCGGCTTGTTGTTGGCATTGATACATCGCTATCCAGTTTAATGCTCGGTCAGAAGCTGCTCAAGGGATACTCGAATTGCTTACTATTGCAAATGGATGCTTCTAAACTTTCGTTTCTGGATGCAACATTTGACATTGTGTTGTGCATACAAAACGGTATTTCCGCTTTTCATGTTGACCAGAGAAAGCTTATCCAGGAAAGCATTCGCGTAACAAAGCCGGGAGGGTCTCTCCTCTTTTCAAGTTACTCGGAAAAATTTTGGCAATACCGGCTGGAGTGGTTCCAGCGGCAATCGGACGAAGGACTTCTCGGGGAAATTGATTACGAAAGAACTAAGAACGGCCTGATTGTCTGCAAAGACGGATTTACCGCCACCACTGTAACTGGAGAACAATTCCTCGCCTTAGCCAAGGACCTCCCCGTCGAGTCTAAAATTATTGAGGTAGATGATTCTTGTATTGTCTGTGAGATGCAAGTTTACCATTAGAGCATCTGCTCTTTGCTCCTTGTACTTTGTTCTTGGTACTTCGTACTTTGTTCTTGGTACTTTGTTCACGGCTCACATCACGTATCCTACAACTAACTCACTACTCACCGCCCAGCGCTCTCCGCTCATGCTCACCCCGAACACATCCCACATCTAACTCACTGCTCAGCGCTCAGTGCCCACCGCTCTTTGCTCACCCCGCACACATCCCATATCTCATAACCCACATCTCGCATCTAAAATCACTTCCCCACCCACTGCTTAAACTCCCCTGCATTTTCCTGGCTGACAATTACTTCATCATTGGGCAACGGGGAAAGCTCAACTTTTAATTTTCCCTTTTCTTTCGATGAAAACTTCTGAACGGAGGAGATAGAAGCAAGAAACTTTCGGTTCAAACGATAAAACTGAGCAGGGTCTAAGTCAGCCTCAAGCTCGCTAAGAGGCTTATCAACGATGTATCGCTTGCCCTCTTTATCTATCAAGAAAGTAATTTTATGTTCCGTATAAAAATAAGCAATTGAATCTATCCCCACTGAAAGATAGTCTATCCCCTTCCGCACAACAATGCGTGATTTATATTGTTTTTTCGGCTCATTCAGGTACTGAGCTAACGATGTGATATTCGAGGTAAAATGCTTTTTTAGCTTCAAATACTTCGAGAGCGCGTTCTCTAATTTTTCTTCTTTTATCGGCTTGAGCAGATAATCAATGCTGTTGAATTCAAATGCCTCAAGCAAATATTCATCAAACGCCGTTGTAAAAATTAATGGTGATTCAACATTCACGGACTTAAATATATCGAGCGAAAGTCCATCGGAAAGTTGAATATCAAGCAATATCAAGTCAGGCGGTTCATGCGCCTTGAGCCACCGGATGCTTTCGCGTACGCTCGCTAACGGTCCCTCGATCCGATATTCAGGATTAAACCGCTTCACGCTTTGAATTAGTTTCTCCGCGGCAGGTTTTTCGTCTTCGATGATGAGTATAGTCATGACACTTTTAATAACGGTAATGAAACGCTAAAAATACCTTCTTCATCCTTCACGGTAATTTCTTTGTCAGTGATGAGCTTATATCGTTCATTGAGATTATGTAAACCTACTTTAGCCGATGTATGCGGCGTTGCCTTTTTTATTATTTTATTCGAGATGGTTGCCGTGCCATCTTTGATTGTGCAGGAGATGGTTAACGAACGTCCTATTGATGCCTCGTTATGTTTCAACGCATTCTCTACCAGCACCTGCAATGAAATCGGCGGAATTAAATATTCTTCCACCTGCGTTCCGTTCGATGTTACGCTATATTGTATTGCATCGCCAAACCGGATTTTAAGAAGTGAAAAATATTTCTCTGTAAATTCCAACTC
>SCUC01000115.1 GCA_004322375.1 Bacteroidota bacterium | reverse complement strand
CTGTTTTGGAGAGATACCTGGCGTATTTGGGATTTGCGTAAAATGTTATTTCCCCTTCTCCCGCATCTTCAATCTTCGCTACGCGTTCGATTTCTACATCATTGCCTGAGATAATCTCACCATTCAGCAGGCGCGCAATCTCTGAAAGGTTCATTTATTCGATTCGGAAAAATTAGTCAGCTTCTCCAACACTTTTTGGGTTACATCAAGGTCGGGATTGGAGTACATGAGCAGAATCTCTCCGCTCTTATCGAAAATGTAATCATACCCTTCATCTTTCGCGACTTCTTCGAGAATCTTGTAAATCTTGTTTTGGACAGGTTTCATCAGTTCGTTCTGCTTCTGGAAGAGTTCTCCATCCTTGCCGAATTTTTTATTTCGATAGTCCCCGATTTTTTGGTCAAGATCGCGCAATTCTTTTTCCGCCTCGGCGCGAAGTTGATCGGTGAGGATGAGCTTCTTTTTATCGTATTCTTCGAACTTCTTTTTCCATTCGTTTTGCATTTTAGCAAGCTCCGCCTGCCAATCCGCTACAAGATTATCGAGCTGGTGCTGGGCATCCTGCGATTCAGGGTACTTCTCCATAATCGCCTGCGAATTAAACCAGCCGATCTTTGATTGCGCGTACGAATTGATTGAGCAGCACAATCCGATAGCTGCTATGACGAGAAAATATTGTAATGGTTTCATAGTGTTGTTCATGGTTATGGATTATTTTCCGCTGCCCCGTTTTAGGCGGTCGAGCACTAAGTTCGTGTAATCGTATTTATCATCTCCGTACAGAACTAGCTGAATAGCGTCATTCCGGTCGAAGACGAACGAGAGCTTTTCCTCTTTTGCGAGCGCCGAAATTACTTTTAGCACTTTCTCTTTAATCGGGTCGAGCAATCGCTGGGTAAGCATAGCAAGTTCGCCGTCACGTCCAAGCTTGCCGTCCCGGTACTCGTTATATTGTTGTTCAAGGAGAATGAGTTCTTGTTGTTTTTCTTTCTTCGCCTGTTCATTCAACATGGATTCTTTTTGCTGGTAATCTTTGAGCTTATCTTGATAGAGCTTGTTAAAAATATTCAGTGAGTCCTGAATTTTTAATTGAAGTCCATCTATTTGTTTTTGCGCCTCTTTTGCTTCTGAAAAGTCCTGCATAATTTTTGCAGAGTTGACAAATCCCAGCTTCAATGCCTGGGCTTGAAGGTTCAGGCTCAAGAGCAGTGCGAGCATGATCAGGAAAATAATGCCTTTGAATTGTGATTTCACTTGTTCCTCATTGTTGTAATGATACATAAGTTGTTAATGAATTAAAATCCTCTTCCGAACTGGAAATGAAACTGCCATCCATCGGCAGTTCCGTCAGGAAAACCGAGATAGCCGCCGGTTACGTCATCCATGCCGTAGCCATAATCGAATCCGATGAGACCGAGGGGGTTCATCAGCAATCGCGCTCCTATACCATAAGACCGTTTCAAATCGAATAGGTCAGCATGGGAAAAATCCGTATAAACATTGCCTCCTTCAAGAAATCCGAGAAGGTAAATTGGTATTGGCTCAAGGGTAACGGCAAGGCGCAGCTCCAGCGTATGTTTGGTCATCAGCTTTCCGCCAAGCTCTCTTCCGGCATCATCCCGTGGTCCAATGCTTCGTTCGTCGTATCCCCGTAAAGGGGTAGTCGCAATTGCGCCAAGCCCTGTGCCGCCCATCCAGAAATTTTCTAATGGTGGTATGATTGAGCTTGATCCAAAGCCATTGACATACCCTAATGACGTTTGAGACGATAAAACAAGTCTGCCTGTGCCGAGTACAGGTGTGTACCACGCTGCGTCAAACAACCATTTATGATAGTCCACGTTGCCTGGAAGGAAGGGACCACCGGCCATCTCAACGGAGAGCGAAACATTTGAGCCTGTCGCCGGAAAAATAGGATTATCAATGCTGTTGCGCGTGATGGTCTGCGTAATGCTATATTGTGTGGTTACGCCTTCAGTATAATAAAAATACCCGCCGTTATCATGGACATTATTATTCTGGAACCGGAGCGTCCAATCCGCCCGGAAGTAATCGTCGGGCCACTTCAACCTTCTGCCAAAACGAACAGAGACGCCCGTTTGCTGAATATCGAGAAAATAATTTTGCCGCGTATCAAATAAGTTCACGCCTAATGTTGTTGGAGAGCCGTACAACCATGGCTCGGTAAATCCGAGACTGAATGTCCGGTAACGCTGTCCCTCGCCAAATTGCCATTCAAAATTAAATACCTGACCGGCGCCGCCGACAATCGGATTCGTAAGTGAAAAATTGTTTATCGTAAAGCCGAGCGCACCCGTTACGCCATACACCTGGCTGTATCCGACTGAGGCGTTAACATTATCGCTCGATTTTTCTTCAAGGTCAAACAATACGTTGACAGTCTGGTCATCCACAGGCTGCAATTCAGGACCTTTCCCCAGCTTTTCCATATTAAAATAATTGAGTTGCTGCAACTGGCGAATGCTGCGGACGATTTTTGTCTGGCTGTAAAAATCACCCGGTTTGATATACAGCTCCCGTCGAATGACATAATCGTGCGTTTTTGTATTACCCCTCACTTCTACCTTGCCGACTTTGAATTGATTCCGTTCCATGATATGAATAACAATATCAACACTATCGCCCGGAACGCGTTTCATTTCTTCGTCAAGTTCCATTGTGAGATAACCACGGTCCCGGTACATCGAAGAAACGTCATTTAAATCCTGATTACCATGGAGGTTTTGGTCGAATAGCTCTTCGTTAAAAATATCTCCTTTTCGGATGTCAAGCCGTTCTGTCAGCGCATCGGGAGGAAACACATTCGCCCCATCCCAGAGTACGGAGCGAAACCGGTATTGCGGTCCCTCAAAAATACGTATCGCTAAATTTACCTTCTCTTTGTCCTCGCTGTACCAAATCGAATCGGACAGAACTTCAGCGTCAAGATACCCGTTTTTTCTATAAAATTTGATGATACGTTTTTTATCTTCCTTGAATTTTACGGTGTCCAGCATGGGAGAAGACCAAAATTTCCACCACACGCTTTCTTCCGTATCTTCCATCTCGCCTTCAAGCTCTCCCTCATCGAACGCAGTGTTTCCTTCAAACGTAATTTCATCTATGGTAACTTCAGGACCTTCGTCTAGAAGAATTCTCAGCACAATGAAATTAGGCTTCGTAGAATCTTCGACAACTGTCTCTGTGGTAACGGTTGTGAGTAAATATCCTTCCGAGGCATAAAGCTCCTTGATCTGGTTCACCGCGCGATGGATTTCGTTAGGTGTGATATGCTGGGTTTCCACAAACGAGAATTTCTTCCTGATATCGTCTTCGGAGACCTCATCCGAGCCGATAATATCAACGCGGGTAAGACGCGGGTACTCTTGAACTTTAATGACGAGGTAAATGTCGTCGCCCTCCTTGTTATCGCTCAGAATCTGCACATCGGAAAATATTTTCAGCGCCAATAAACGATTGATCGAATTCCGGAATTGTATCCCTGGAATAGTTACTTCGTCGCCAAGCGCGAAGCCGGAGTGGGTAATTACGGCGGCAGAATCTGTTCCTCCCGGAACAATGCCTTCGACCCGGATTCCCCGGATTTTATATACCTTCTGTCCCTGCTGTTGGGAGAATGAGGAGAGGGTCAAGCCAAGGCTTAACAGGAGAAATAAATAAATATTTAATTTTTTATTGATCAAAATAACTTCTTTAAATAACCTTAAAACGTGCTAAGTTGCAGTGGAAATCCCAAATCACAATGGTCAAATTCCAATTTTTGATAGACTTTGAATTTTGGGTATTGGAATTTATTTGGGATTTGATAATTGTATTTTGGAATTTCAATTACTATAATTTCAAGTGAATCATTCTATTTGAGTTGTTCGCTCACCATGCCGAACCTGCGTTCACGGGACTGGTAATTTCTAATCGCCGCGTACAACTCGTTTCGACGAAACTGGGGCCAATAGCAATTGCTGATATAGATTTCCGAATAGGCAAGCTGCCACAAAAGAAAATTGCTGATGCGCATCTCGCCGCTTGTTCGTATCAACAGGTCGGGATCGGGAACGTTCTTCGTCGAAAGGTAACATTCAATCAGCTGTTCGGTCACCTGCTCGGGCGTGATTGTTCCCGCTTGTGTATCCTCGGCAATCCGTTTCACAGCGCGAACCAAATCCCACCTGCCGCTATAGCTTAACGCGAGGAACAAATTCAAGCCGGTGTTCTCTTTCGTTTTCTCGATTGCATCGTATAACTCCGCTTGAACTTCTCGCGGTAACGACTGCGTTTCACCGATTGTATGGACGCGGACGTTGTTTCTGTGCAGCTTGTCCGTTTCATCTCTCAGGGCACGCATCAATAAGCGCATGAGCATGGAAACCTCGTCTTGCGGTCGTTTCCAGTTTTCTGTCGAGAAGGCATAGAGGGTGAGATATTTCACGCCGAGCTGTCCGCAGGCTTCAACCGTATCGCGCACCGATTCTACCCCTTCGTTATGACCGGCTATGCGGGGCAGTCCGCGCGTTTTCGCCCAACGACCGTTGCCATCCATGATGACTGCAATATGGACGGGGATGTTGCCGCTTTGCTTCAATTCCTGCTGGAGTGCTGCGTCATTACCTTTGGCAGGTTCTGCTCCCCGTACATTCATGGGAAAAATACCGTTATTCTTCAAATTTTTCTATTAAAATACACTAAAGTTACTCTATTTTGCCCTGAAAAACAAGAGGGGATAAGCAGCCCACGACTTCAAGTCGTGAGCTGCTTATTATTCATGTACGATAACAAGAAAAGGGGGGATTTGGTTCTATTAGAAGGGAGATTATGATTATCGGGAGAATTTGATTTGGAAATGACAAAGCGTTTTGTACATTTATAACATTTACATTTGAATATGGATTAATTTAATGGCAAAATGGATAGACCCTTTAACGGGAAAAGAATTAGAACCTTATACAGAAGCTCTTGCCCGAATAGAAACAGCAAG
>SCUC01000114.1 GCA_004322375.1 Bacteroidota bacterium | reverse complement strand
CGCAAATCGGACGAAACGCCGATGCAAAGAGCGCGGGCAGAAACGCTTCCCAGCGCGTCGCGAAGCGTTCCCCTGCCGTACGTTACATCGTGCAAATCCATCGCGTAGCTGAGGGTAAGGTAGGTGTTCGCGTCGAAACGGCGAACGAGCTTCTCTCCCTGGTGGCGAAGATAGCTTTCGATTTGAAAAACATTGCGTTCATCGAAACGGCTAAGCTCGTATTGTAAATTTCTCCCGAACCGTTGTGCAAATTCCTCTGCGCTCCGGTACGAAATCATCCCAATCATTCTCGCGAGGGAGAGTCCGTTTGCGGGCTGCTCATCATAATTCCCATTGTTCCATTGCGGGTCGCCGGTGATGGCGGCGCGGGCTGCGGCGTTCAGCCCGATGCACCATGCAGTCTGCTTCGCCGCAACGGAAATGGGAATAATCGTTTCGCAAAACTCAGGATACATGACGCCCCACTCCAATACCTGCATCCCGCCGAGAGAGCTTCCGCAGACGGCAGCGAGACGCTCAACGCCAAGAGAATCGAGCAAGCGTTTTTGTAATGTTACCATGTCGCGAACCGTAACCCGCGGAAACGAGGCGCGGTATTGTTTCCCTGTAGCCGGATTGATGGAGGCAGGTCCGGTTGTTCCGTAGCAGCTGCCGAGAATGTTTGAGCATACGACGAAATATTTGTCCGTATCGAACGCTTTTCCGGGACCGAGCAAACCGTCCCACCAGCCGCGCGTCGTTTCGCTTTCCGAATCCAAGCCTGCAGCGTGCGCATTTGCAGAAAGAGCATGGCAGATGAGAACGGCATTTGTTCTTTCGTCATTCAATTCTCCGTACGTTTCGTATGCGACATCTACTTGAGGAAGCAGCGCGCCGCATTCCAGCAACATCGGCTCGTCTTCCGTAACAAGATTGATAGTTTCCGTTTTGGCAAATTCTTGCGTTGCAATCTCGTATCCCATGTTACGCCTCCACCAATTCAAGCGCGCTGGAAGAGGTAACATACGCCTTCTTAAATTGCAACGCCTGGTCGAGGTCTTCGATAAGGTCGTTCACATCTTCGATACCGACGGAGAGGCGGATCAGCCGTTCCGTGATTCCCGCTTTTTGCCTTCGCTCCGGAGACATGGAAGCATGAGTCATGGTAAGAGGATGGCAGATAAGCGATTCAACGCCGCCAAGAGATTCCGCAAGCGAAAAATACCTCGTGGAACGAAGCACATGGTTCGCCTCCTCGATTCCCCCTTCAACTTCGAACGAGACCATTCCGCCGAAGCCATGCTGCTGCAGCGCGGCAAGCTCGTGGTTGGGGTGAGAAGTCAAGCCGGGGTAATAGACTTTCCGCACGCCGGGATGTCCTTCTAAAAATGCAGCAACCCTGCGGGCGTTCGCCTCGTGCGCTTTCAAGCGTGGAACTAACGTTTTGATTCCGCGAAGCACAAGCCAGCAATCGAACGGTGAAGAAGCAAGACCCAGCGCGTTTTGCAAAAAGTGTAACCGCTCCGCGAGGTCTTGCCTGTTGACAACAACCGCCCCGCCGACAACATCGCTATGCCCGTTGAGATATTTTGTCGTTGAATGAACAATGACATCCGCGCCAAGCTCGAAGGGGCGCTGGTTCACGGGAGAAAGGAACGTGTTATCAACGATAGCAAGAGCGCTATGCTCATGCGCGAGTTCGGAGAGACTCTTGATGTCTATAATATTGAGAAGGGGATTGCTTGGCGTTTCAATCCAGAACGCTTTCGTGTTTGGCTGAATTGCGACTGAGACTGCGTCGAGGTCGCTCATATCAATATAGGTCACTTCGATTCCGAATTGCTGGTGATAGGTTCGCAAGAGCCGTTCAGTGCCGCCGTAACAATCGTGCGTGCAGAGGATGTGGTCGCCCGATTTGAAAAAATTTAAGACAAGCGTTATGGCAGCCATCCCTGTTGCCACTGCGGAAGCGGCAATGCCGCCTTCGAGCGCGGCGAGGTTTTGCTCGAGCGCTTTGCGGGTAGGATTGCTGGTGCGGGAATAGTCGTACCCTTTCGTTTCGCCGATGTCCTCGAAGCGGAAGGTCGAGGTGGCGTAAATCGGGGTGATGACGCTGTTGTAGGCGGTGTCCTTATCAACACCGGCATGAATGGTTTTTGTTTGATGACGCATAGAGAACTCCATAAATTGTGTAATGATGATTTAAACGAAAAAACCTCTTCGATGAGAAGAGGTTGTGGAGTTTGCTACACGCCCTATTGCTCATCGTTCCCCCGATCCCTTGGGGGTAGGCATTAGCACCTAACACTCCGCGAGGTTGGCGAAGCTGGTTGCTACGGCGTCATAGGGCCTATTCCCTCAGCCGTTCTAGATGATTCAGTATATGTGAATCGTTGAGTATAATATAATGAATTTAGGGAGGGTTGTCAAGGGACGGGAAGGAAAAATTTCAAGTTTTTGAATGAAACTCTGAAGTTACAAGTAACAATTATTTTATCTTGTCTAATGATTGAAAATCCATAATTTTGCCCTGAATTCAGCTAAAATCGGATGATCAACGGTTCGTGAAAAAAATGAATTGTGTTTCAATCAATTTTTCTCTACCTTTGCGCTGAGGTAAATTTACCCGAATGACGTTCTTTCATCATGAACAGGTTTCACTAGTTTGTTCTTTTTCATTGAGGTGATTAGCGTGTTGCTATTGCGACACCATACTAATTACCGCTATAGACTTGTGGACACCATTCTACAAGCCTACCCACTATCGTTTTTTGTTGACGACGGAACAATGCCGTTAAGAAGTTTCTGTCGAACATATATTGTTAACTGGAGTTACGCATGAACCCAATTTAACTTTTATGAATTTCGTTTTCACGACTCTAACTCATCCCCTTCCCCTTCTCTTAGCAAGAGAAGGGGGATTGAGGGTCTATGACCTCGTAGAGGGGTTGAGTTCAGAGGATTTCCACAAAATTCATGGTTACATCAACGTTGCGTAACATCAGTTATTATAAGGTCATTACTCTCAGAATAAACTACCAACAAAAGAAATCATGAAGGAGAAGGTATGAAGGATATTACCATCATTATCGTTGTTGCATTGACGTTGACTGTTCATGCTCAAGGTCAGGTTGTATCTAATAATTTTTTTAGCCTCGGAGTCTCGGGAGGATTTTCCTTGATGGCGGCGGAACATGCCATTAAAGATTACACGCAAACAAAATTTGAAACGGGAGCAACGTACTGTTTTACGCCCGCCTATCATTTTGCTCCTTCGTTGAGCAGCATTGCCTTTCATATCGGAGGGTATGTGGGGCATCATTCGATGGAGCTGACAGAAGCAGGGCAATCATTCGGCACGCTCAATATCACGCCCGTAATGATATTTTTGGGCTTCGGCAGGTATGAGTTCGGAAACAGTGAGGCGTACCTGAGAATGGATTTAGGGTTCGGACAAGCATTCACGAGCTTTGACAACGGCGCTTTCATTCGTAGCATAGAAAGGGAGTATGGCGTTACGGTGAATGTCAATACCGATAATTCGTTTGTCCTCGATCTCCATGGCGAGGTTGGAATTTTTCTTTCCAATTCTATCTCATTGTTTGGACAGGGGCAACTCCTTCTGCAGAATGTAGGCAATCATTGGACGATGTCCGGCAATAACCAGACCGCGCCAATGCCTGATTTTGGGGATTTTCAAGCGTCTTCCATGCAGCTATTAATCGGCTTACGATACTGGGGATTTGACGAAGCCGATAGATGGACGTATTAAAACATAACGGCAGATACAATAAAATCTAATTGTCTGCTAACACAATGAAATTATCGGGGATAGTGAGCACACTAAGCTTACAGCAATGCAGCGTACAAGTATATTCTATGTGAACAATATTAAAGGTTACGTTATGAACAGCCCGCACCAACACTTTATCATCAGTATGATGTTCATTCTCGCGACGATTTTTTTATGCAGTTGCGCAGGTCCCAAGTTTATGAGTGATTCAACCGGCTCGGTAACGGTAATGGAATCGCTCCCAACTGAAGAAAAAATGACTATTGTTTGGCAACGTCCCTGGGATGAATCCAAAAAAATAGTCGGTATGGTTGAAAATCAATTCATAGCCGAAGTCCTTGCCAGGGAACTCAGAAAAACTAACTTGTTTCAAATAGAATCTGTCGTTCCAGATACTGCTACGGTTGAATCTCCCTTAAAATTCACAGTCTGGCTGGAAGGAAGCACGGAGAGCGGCTGGTGCTCTCGTTCGTTCGCCCCAAGCTCTACGAATTCAGTGACTATCGGTGGCGTACTTATTAATCAAAAACAGGGCGTCACTGTCGCCAGGCTTTCAAAATCTCGCAGGGCGCAAGGTGGAGTATGCGGTGTTGGCGGCTATCTTTCTGCAAGCGATGTTGCGATGAAAGAAACATTGATAGAATGGGTTGTTGAAGATGTCGTTAAGGAATTTATTGCTTCAAGAAAGTAGTAATTATCGCTATGCTATGGACTTGGACCATGACAGGTTATTCAGCTCACCGGTGGCATGCAATAGAATATTTCAAGTACGTGATGTTGAGTTTCTGTTTTCAGTTCAGGTTTGTTTAGGATTTTAAGTTCTTAGAATGTTGTTCATCAACATCATGCAAAAAAAATGTTTCGCGCTGTTTCTTTTGATGTTCTTCGGGGTTAATGCAAGCGCGCAAAATGCCGGGAGTGACGAACTCTCTCTCTCGATGTTTTATTCAGTCCCGCCGGAAGGAATGGAGGTAACCTACTCCGACCTGTACGAAGGGATGGAAAATGATGTTGATAAATTTAACTCTTCTCCTTTGCCATTCACTCCGAATCTTTTTCAAGCGATGATTTGTCTTTATCAACGACGCGGAACAAGTCGTTATAGCGCTGTGCGATGTCAATTTACACCTTCTTGTTCAAGGTATGCGTACATGGCAATAAATGGATTGGGAACAATACAAGGCGTAACGCTTGCGCTTGATAGATACTGGCGTTGCAATGCAAACGCATTTGGAACCTACCCTTTGCACAATGGGTATTTATTCGATCCTCCCATTAAACAGAACGATGTAGAAAAGCCCCTGCGTGATACAATCGGCGACGTCAGATTGAAAGATACATCGTATCTAGCATGGTTGGTGCATCGGCAGGAGTGGGAACGAGCCTATAATGTATGCTTAGAAAAAGAATTTGAAACCCCTGATGCAACGAATAGAATAGCGCTGGCAAAGCTATCGCTGAATAGGGAGCAGCCCGAAAAGGCATTATTGTGGTTAACCGATAACCGTTCAGAAAGTGCAGCGCAGTTGCGGGCGATAGCCTATTACCGGTCAAAGAGGTATTATAACGCGATGCGCGAGCTATCTTCTCAATATTCAGATTCGTTATCTCTGAATTATCGGGCGGCATCGCTCTGGTTGAGCGCGTTTCTCCAAACTCCGGTAAAATCAGAATCTCTTTTCTTGCAGAAAGCATTGCAATCGCTCGAACAGTACAGGGGTAATATGAATATTACCACGGAGAGCATGGATTTGATCTCTTCTTCTGGTTCTCCAACCATAAGCCTCGCTCTTTCTGTTGTAGTTCCAGGTTTGGGGCAAGCATCGAACGGATTTATAGAAGATGGCATTTACGCGCTGCTGTTTGTCGGCGGTTTTGCGTACTTAACCGCCCGTAATATCGCGGCAGAACGGTATGCGGAATCCGTTGCATTTGGCTTAGGGTTTACCCTAGCATATTCGGCTAATCTTGTCGCAGCCTATCATTCGCCGGAACGCAG
>SCUC01000113.1 GCA_004322375.1 Bacteroidota bacterium | reverse complement strand
TCTCGGTAATCGGTTGTACCGGCTGTCATACGTCCGGCGGAGAACAGGGTCCTCAATGGGATAAATTTCTTGCCGGTGGGATGAAATTCCAGGCAAAGGAATACGGGACACTCATCTCCCGCAATCTTACCCCCGACCCTCAAACCGGTCTTGCTAAACGCTCCGATGAGTATTTAAAACGACTTCTCCAGAGTGGAATTATTGACGAAGAACGACTCTCCGTTGCCATGCCTTGGCCCGCTCTTTCGAACTTGACGGAAGAAGATAGATATGCAATCATTGTTTATCTGCGCAACATGAAACCCGTCAAGCACGAAATTCCCGAGCCAATGCCTGCGCAAATGCCTGAAGATACAAAAGCAGGCGAAGTGATTTGGGGAGCAGATTACGCGAAACATTGAGCAACTGTAACAGGAAATAAAACATCAACAACGATACTGCTAAATGCAAGTCGGATAATACCATTGGAATGATGCTATACAAGATTTTTTTTCCGGGAGTTAGACCTTGAAGGTCTTTTTATGGAAATTGTTTTAAAGAACATTTAATAGCAATGGGTTTTATACCCATCGCTGCAACCGTTAATTTATTTATCGGCAACAACAGCTATTCATCAATACTATATAAATAACCCTATGACCCTCTCAGACATCAAAACCCTCTACGCCTACAACACATGGGCAAATAATAAAATTTTTGAAGCCCTTAGTCAGCTTACCGATGAGCAATACATGCAGGACATGAAGAGCAGCCACGGCGGAATTCACGGAACGCTCACGCACCTTGTGGGAGCAGGGAAAGTTTGGCTCGCTCGCTGGAAAAACTCCTCCGATAAGGAAATGCTTAGGACAAATGAAATTTCTTCTCTTTCCGCATTAATCTCGATTCGTAAAACTATTGAAGATGGGATAGATTCTTTCATCAATGAAATGAGCGATGAAAAGCTTCAAGAATTATTCACCCTGACTACCGCAAAAGGGGACAAATACGTTTATTCCTACGCGAATATGCTGCAGCATCTTGCTAATCATTCAACGTATCATAGAGGGCAGATTGTTACCATGTTGCGGCAAATTGGAGTAACGCCTCCGCAAACGGATTTTTCCTTTTATCTCCGGCAACAACAGAGTTGATTTGCTGGAAAAGAATTTCTATCTTATTGGTAATAACTGCTATGTAAATGGCATGTGAACATAGTTATTGTTCGATAGCGATGGGTTTTACACCCATCGCATACCGTTTCGCAATTCATCAAGCGATGGGTGTAAAACCCATCGCTTGATCATGTCATTTTAATAACAGTTTGTGATAAAAGGTGAAAGGATCCGTCTCCTTCAGTATTTGGACATGATGGAACTAAAAGTTGCTACACTATTCTCAAACATGGAACTCAGAGGTCCGGTTTGGATCAACTTATTCCCATCAAATCATTTTCACCCGGTAATCATCTACCAATAACTTAACATCGAGATTTCCATGAAACGTTTTCTTCCTTTTTTCGCAGCAGCCGTCTGCTTTCTTATCTCCTTGCAGATAACAACGCTCATCCAACCACAACCCGACAAGACACATAACAAGAAATCAGGACGTTCAGGAGCGCTTGAAGCGTTAGAGCTTTGGACTGCTTCCCGTGCGTATCCGTTTAACGACATCCCGGCAAACAAATATGCACGTGAGTATTTGGAATCAAAACGGAAACTCAAAGAAATTTCCCGCTCCCCTTTTGCAAATTATGAATGGCAATTTATCGGACCGGTGAATCTTTCCGGACGGACGATTGCCCTGGCTCTCAATCCCATTAATGGAAATACTCTTTATGCGGGATCGGCAAGCGGTGGACTTTGGCGCTCATATACAGGCGGCGTGGGGGGAAACTGGGAACGCATTACAACTGGATATCCCGTCCTTGGCGTGAATTCTATTGCCATTGACCCGACAGATACAAATACAATATATATTGGAACCGGTGAAGTGTATCGTTATTGGGCGTCTTTGGGAGGAACAGTCGTCAGAACGACACGCGGAAGCTATGGCATGGGGATTCTCAAAACAACCGATAACGGTCAAACATGGACAAAAAGTCTCGATTGGTCGTACAACCAGCAGGAGGGTGTGCAAGTCGTTCGCATCAATCCGCAGAATCCAAAGAGTTTATGGGCTGGAACAACTGCCGGGGTTCTTAAAAGTACGGATGGCGGTCTGACATGGGAAGACC
>SCUC01000112.1 GCA_004322375.1 Bacteroidota bacterium | reverse complement strand
GCTCTTCCGATCTTAAATCTTCAAGCTCTAGTGGAGGAAAATATCGTTTAACGGCATGATAGAATTTCTCCTTTTTCGATTCATCAAATTGATACCATTCATGTTCTTGCTTCTCAAAGCAGAACTCCTGATCAGGTCCGAGTTTCACCTGTCCGGCACGGTCAATGGTGATATGTGTGCCTAATCCTAATAATTTTTGAAATGGCACAGGATACACTAACCGTGAAACAAGCTTACTTTTTCCGGCGGAAACACGAAAGTAATGTCCCCGATTTGGATAAAGCCGATACCCTGCATCATCAATATTGATACCGAATAATTGCGCAATTGTATCAGAGGACAATCCAGCTGAATTGATAACATATCGCGTTACAAGTTCCATCGTCTCGCCGTTAGCGTCTCTCAACAAGACTTTAAATTCATGATGTGAATCTATCACATCCTTAAAATCTACCCCGAAAATTATTTCCGCGCTTTTTTCTTTCGCTTCGCGCATATACGCTCGCATAAGCTCGTGTGAGTCTACAATTCCCGTCGTCGGAAGATAGAGCGCAGCGACACATCGGATATTCGGCTCGATTGCTTTCGTTTGATCCGCGGTCAAAAGCTGAATATCAGGCACGCCATTTTCATTCCCCCGCTGTAACAGCTTGTGCAACTCCGGTTCTTCTTCTTTTGTGACAGCAACAATTAATTTTCCACAACGGTTAGCCCAGACATTGTTTTGTTGACAATACCGGTACAATTGTTCATTCGCCGTAGGACAGAACTTTGCTTTCAGAGAACCCGGCGCGTAATAAATTCCTGAGTGAATCACCTCGCTGTTTCTGCTGCTTGCTTCCTGCCCGAATGATTGATGTCGTTCAATCAGCATCGTAGAGAATCCACGCTGAGCGCTTTCTGCCGCGCACGCGAGACCGACGATGCCTCCTCCAATTATAAGTACTTCTACATCCATAGTATTTGCTATTAAATAGTTTGAAAATAATCAAAAAGTGAGAGAAAAGCATATTAGCAGATTTTGCTTTTGTTACCTTGTATTATGATAACTTAAGAAGTACCTAATCCACAGCTAAAATTAAAGATGTGAACAGGATATTATTGATTTTGCCCTCGTTTAGTTAATTGAATGTGTTTGTTTTGCCCGTAAAGTTTAGTATTTTTATTTGATGTAGTTTAGTAGTAATTTAACCTCGATTTTGACTACGCATACCAAGACACAGCAGCAGAGCGGTACGATTTGGAACTTGTAAGCTTTGACGCCGATTTTGACAAGACAGACAGGGGCAGAGTAACGCCGGAGCAAGTTTTAGAACGATTGAAACAGCAGCCATGAGAGTTTGATGTATAACTAATTTATCCACTAATGTAAGGGAGTACCATCATGAAACATTCTTTGTTTCTCTTATCAATTATCATTGTTCTAATATTTGGAGTTGAGGTGAAGGGGCAAGAATATACGCCTGTTGCTAACACTGTTGCGCATTTGACGATAACCCAAGGATGCATTACAACCCAACTTTTGGACACAAATAATGCAATAATTACATCTGCATTACTA
>SCUC01000111.1 GCA_004322375.1 Bacteroidota bacterium | reverse complement strand
AATTCGCCATTCACCATTGGCAATTGCTTGTTATCCGTTATACGTCAAAGGTTATTAGCGTATTACCAACCACGAGCCTTCTTCCGGTTTCCCTGCTAAACACAATTAACAAATAACAATAACCACGACATTTTTATATTGTTTGTTTGAATGGAATTTGTTAAACTTTGTCTGATTTTAGCTTTATGTATATCTCGTTCCCACGCTCCTATCATTTATCCGCGTGGGAATGTAACGCCGGACGCTCCGCGTCCAACAACACAAAAATAGTTTTTGAACAAACGCTGTACAATATTTGACAATAAAATTGAGCATGACTGCCCTGAGTACATTAACGCGGAGCGTAACACGTTTACATTTATACACGAGAGCGTGGAACGAAAGAATAATTTTTAATAAAACAGAAAAAATATATGAGTTGGCATGTAGTTACTTTCTTGATTTTTGCCGTTATTGGTATGTATTACATTTACAAGTCTAAAATGAATTTATCTGAAATAGGAAAAAAGAATATTTCTTTATTACGTTATCCACACACAAAGGAAAACTATACAACAAACGGCTGGAAATACAGAATCATTGGAATTTCTTTTTTGCTAGGTGGATTTACAATAAGTGTCATTGCGATGATAGTTTCGTGATTTTTTTTGATTAGTCGTTTTCTTCTCGTCCCATGCCCCCACCATTTTTTCTATACAATCAGCACCAATCCTTGTCCAATCTCCACTTAAATCCTAAATCATGCATCCAGTATCTGTGACATCCTGAAACATGAATCCAGCAACTTGAAACCTGAAACTCCACCCCATGCTCACCCACTACACCCTAAAATCTAAAGTCTGGCTCTACCCCGGAGTAGCCGGCTGGCATTTCATTACGCTTCCTAAAAAGCAATCAACAGAAATCAGAGCAAATTTTGGCAAGCTCAAAAAGGGCTGGGGTTCCATTCCGGTACAAGTAACACTCGGCAAAACAAGCTGGCGTACCTCCATCTTCCCCGAAAAGAAATCCGGCGCCTACCTCCTCCCCCTCAAATCAGAAATCCGCTCCAAAGAAAACATCTCAGAAGGAGATACGATTACGTACTCTATTGAGATAAAGTTATAGCAGTTTACTCTTGAGGGTACTTTGTACTTTGTTCTTGGTACTTTGTTCTTTGTCGAAGCGTAACAAAGAACCGCCTGCGGCGGACTTTCCCCTCTCCACTCCAAAATTCCAGCACTCCATCATTCCAACTCATATCCCATATCTCGTATCTCACCGCCCACCGCTCACTGCCCACCACCCGCCGCGTCCGCTTGCACGATTCTCATCTTTTTTGCATCTTATTACTTTGTAATAAAATTAAACTTTGAAGTCCCTCAATGCGTAATAAATTTGTAATTCTCTCTCTTGCTGTATTCATTTTTGCTGCCACCTCCCTCTCCAAAGATGAAGGAATGTGGATGCCGACACAGCTTACTAAGTTCCCGTGGAAAGAACTTAAAAAACGTGGGCTGGCGCTCTCCATGGAACAAATATATAGTGAAACCACCCCAAGCCTAAAGGATGGGATTGTAATATTAGGGGATGGAACCGGCTCTTTTGTTTCACCCAATGGCTTGATACTCACGAATTTCCACGTAACCTTATCGGCATTACAAAGCGTGAGCTCGGCGCAGCGCGATTTCATTAAAAACGGATACACAGCGCGAAAGCCGGAAGAAGAAATTCCTATCGCCTCCTTCACTGCTCAAATTCTACTCAGCATGAAAGAAGTGACTTCAGAAGTGTTATCCGCGGTTACCGGCGCGATGACAGAACAAGAGCGGGTAAATGCCATAAAAATGAAAATATCTGAACTGGAGACTGCAGCAAAAGGAAATTCCGAAAACGAATGTAGGGTTATTGAAACATTCTTCGGGTTGAAATATTTCCTCTATACCTACGAAGTCCTCAGGGATATTAGAATTGTGATTTCCCCTCCTTCAACCATTGGCGCGTTTGGAGGCGAGGAGGATAACTGGATGTGGCCCCGCCACACGGGAGATTTCGCTTTCATGCGTGCGTATGTTTCACCTGAAGGAAAGCATGCGCATTACGATGTCAAGAATGTTCCATACAAACCAAAAAAATATTTCCCACTCTCCACAAAGGGATATAAAGAAGGAACCTTCGCCTTAGTCATGGGCTACCCCGCGTTGACACTTCGCCAAATGGCTTCCCCCGGAATTCAGGCTGCTCAGGATATTACTCTTCCGTATGTTTATGAATTATCCAACATTCAGTTAGATATCTTACGCCGCACGAGCGAAGAAT
>SCUC01000110.1 GCA_004322375.1 Bacteroidota bacterium | reverse complement strand
ATGAAGATTGAACCGCGAAGATATTTTAAGAGATAATCTGCGAAGGGAATTCTTGGCACTGACGGGGGAAGATACGAAGTCCATTTCCACTCGATGTTGAACGCGTCCATTTTATCAGCCCCAAACAATGAATTGTAATACCCGCGTACATTCCCGCCGCCGGGGGAGAACGCATGATCGCGGATTTCGGTTGGCAACATTCCTTTGCTTCTGAAGAATGGCGCGTTGAATTGCTCAAGGGGCGACGCGCCGCTTAAATAATATTTCGACTGTGTCGGGATATTCCCGAATCCGACTCCGCTATATAAGCGAAATCCTACCGTTGAGCCGTTATCAAGACTAAATGTCGTTTTAAGTTCAAACGTTCGTTTTGAATATTGAAAATCACTCTGCCCGAAGAGAGAGGCAGAGCCTTCGAGAGTTGCATAGGCGTTCAAGTTCCAGGATTCCCCGCGATTGTAATACGAATACCCGAACAACATGCGGTGCAATCTTCCTTCATCCCATGAGAATGGATTGAGAAGGTATTCCCTGTTCATAAGCTGCGAGAATGAATACTGTACATTCACATTGTGAAATGGAGGAGTTGAGTAATTTCTCCGCAAGCCCTTATTGAAATAGAGGGAATATCCTTTTCGCCCTTCAAGCGTATATGCGCGGCCATCAAATGTGAGCATGGGCGAGTATTTATAGAAATTATGACTGACAGAAAGGTCATAATCCAAACTTTGTTCTCTGATATTATAGAGATTATAGAAAGTAAATCGTTTCATATCCTCCAGGTAAGAGCCGGTGAGTTTGTATCCGATATTCCATCCTCCCTCATCAGTGTACCAGAAGGAGGGACGCCAGCGCAAGAGGTACGAGTCAATTGGATTAATGGAGTGTATGGTGTTATCGAACTCAATTGTAGTTTTCGGGAACCCGGTTCTGTTATTCAGGCGGTTGACGTCCATTATTCTTCCATCAGGATTGATTTCAGCGCGAACCGGTTTAGCAGGTAACTCAATGGTTGTATCGAAGTCAATTTCTGCATTCACCCATTTGTCAACGGGTATCCAAACGGTTTGTTTACTGCCATCCTCCATCTCGATTTCGACGTCAAGAGGCATGATGGCTTTTTCTGTTCTATACACATGGAATGATGTTTTATACACAGGGGTATCATTGTTCTTGACGGTTTCTGATTTCAATCCGCAGATGCCGTAATCGCACATAAATGTTCTCTCGAACCACTCGTTAAAGAACCATCGGAGATCGCGGTTGCCGCTCGCTTCCTGCATCGCAGCATAAAAATCTTCAGGATAGGGATGCTTGAATTTCCATCGCCGGAAATATTCTTTCATTGCCACTTCAAAGGCGGAGTCTCCAAGAACATATTGGAGCATGTACATCACACCTGCAGTTTTAGGATAAATGGATGTTCCGTAATGACCCTCTTTAAATCTATAAATGTGAGTTGCGATTGGTTCTTCGTATCCTGTTTTTGCAAGCCAGTGTGAACTGCGCTGGATATCGGCTCTAACATCATCGTTAGAGAATGCCAGCATCTTTTGATACCATTCTGTCCAAACATAGGAGTTATTGTATCTTCCCCAATAAGCTTCGGTTGCCAAAGCGGTAAGGAACGATGTAAAGCCCTCATCCATGAAGGCGAAATTTGTTTCATTCGAGCCGACCATCATGGGAAACCAGTTGTGCCCGACTTCATGAACAATCACGCCAAAAGGCGAGTGAGAATTCTTGTCTCCATAATGTCCTATGAATGTGATACCGGGGTATTCCATTCCTCCTCCGACAGGACCTTCAACGACGAAGCAATTCTTATAGGCATACCGCCCGAAATGCTCGCTGAAATATGATATGGCATGACGTCCGTACTCTGCTGCATTAGTCCAGAACTCGGCTTTATCCGGGAAATAGAGAGCATGAATGGTAACGGGCTGCTCTCCATCGTTGGGGGCGAAATGGGAAACATCCCAGATATAATTTTCATTTGCAGACCAGGCGAAATCTCTCACGTTCTCGGCATGAAATTTCCATGTTACAAGGGTTGTGTCTTCGCCGTTCTTCCATTCGGCAGTCGAGTAATCCGCAATGCGCGTTGTTTCGGTCTTCCACTTTGCCGCTTCTAATTTTGTGCGAACGCTTTCGGGATAGACTTCTTCAGGGTTAGTAAGCTCGCCGGAGAAACCCATCGTGAAGCTTTTGGGGAGCGTTATGTTGACGTCGAACGCTCCATACTCGTTATGAAATTCCGCGGGACCCAAATACTGGCTTTTGTCCCAACCGTATTTATCGTACGCCGCGATTTGGGGATACCATTGAGCGATGTCGTAATCTCTTCCGGCGTGGCTGGTGCGTTCTCCGCCTTCAGGGATTTTAC
>SCUC01000014.1 GCA_004322375.1 Bacteroidota bacterium | reverse complement strand
CCCCTTTAATCCCATTGTCCGGGGCAGTGTAACAGGAGGAGCGGGCTCATTGTCTTTATCCGGCGATTATTTATACATGGGAGGAGGTTGGCTTATATGTGTGTACATTGCAAATACTTTATCCCCTCAAGTCGTAACTGCTGTAGATGTACCCTTTTTTACGCCAAGTATTTCCGCCAGGCATCCGTATGTTTTCGCATGTCGAAGAAATGCAGGAATTTTTATTTATCACAACGACAATACAGTGTTTGTAAATACAAAAAATAGCGACATTTTTCCTGACTTTCTATTGGAACAAAATTTTCCCAATCCTTTCAATCCTAAAACCGACGTAAGATATGAGATACGGGATGCGAGCCATGTAACGCTGCAAGTGTTCGACCTCTTAGGAAGAGAAATTACAACGATCGTGAATGAAAACCAATACCCGGGATCATATACAGTAGCGTGGGATGCGAGCGAGATGCCGACAGGAATTTACCTTTACCGTCTGAATGTAATTAATGGTAAAGGAATCAAATTTTTTTCTATTAAAAAAATGGTATTGCTGAGATGAACAAAACTTCTGTTCATGAGCGTTCTCCGCCCATAAGCGTAACCTTGCGAAGGTTTATTCCAGAAAAAAACCTTTTCTTGTCTGAGCCAACATGCTCAAACAATTTAGAAGAACCTTCGCAAGGTTCTCGTTAGGTCCCCTAACAACAAAGCCCCCAACGGGTTCAATCATTCGACATCTCGTAACGAAGGCGAAACTCTGGCAGAAATCTTGAAGATTGCGCTACTGCCCTATCGCCAAATCTTTGATACGGCGGTAGAGCGTTGGCAGGCTGATTTTTAATTCCTGCGCCGCATGTTCTTTTTCAAAGTGATGCTTGCGCAGAACGGCGAGGATGTATTGCCGCTCGTAGTCGTTGAGCGCGGTCTGCAACGAGGCTTTATCGCCGGGAAGCGAAATGCCTGTTTCAGTATGGAGAAACTCAGGCAGGTCGCTCATGGTAATAAATTCATCGGAACAAAAAATAACCGCCCGCTCGATAATATTTTCCAGCTCGCGGATTTCTCCTTTCCACTCGTGCTGCATTAACAAGCGCATCACCTCGGTGTTGACGCCCTTGATATTTTTTCTCATCTCCCTCTTGTACTTATCAACAAAATGCTCGACAAGCAGGGGAACGTCCGCTCTCCGTTCGGTGAGAGAAGGCAAATGAATTTCTACAACGTTCAAGCGGTAATACAAATCCTGCCGGAACCTCCCGCCTTCGACTTCTTTTTGCAGGTCGCGGTTCGTCGAAGCGATAATCCGCACGTCTATGTTGACCGGCGTGGATGTTCCCACCGGCGTAATCTCTCTCTGCTCGATTGCCCGCAACAATTTCACCTGAAGCAGGATTGGCATCTCGCTGATTTCATCGAGCAGCAGCGTCCCGCCATCTGCCGCTTTGAAGTACCCTGTTTTATCGGCGATAGCGCCTGTGAACGACCCTCGTTTATGCCCGAACAGCTCGCTTTCGATAAGCGTTTCAGGGATAGCGCCCGCATTCACGGCAATGAACGGCTTGTTTTCTCTCCTGCTGTTCTGGTGAATGGCGCGTGCGACAAGCTCTTTTCCCGTTCCGCTCTTTCCGGAGATAAGAACCGTGCTATCCGTTTGCGATACTTTTTGTATGGTATCGAATACTTTCTCCATCTCGGGGCTTTTGCCGATGAGATTGGAGAAATTGAAATTCCTGTTAATCTCTTTTCTGAGATACTGGTTTTCCAGCGCGATTTTCCTGTGGTCGAGCAGGCGATGGATTTTCACTAACAACTCATCGAACTCGATTGGCTTCAGGATGTAATCGCTCGCCCCCTTTCGCAAAGCCGAAATTGCCGTTTCTAACGAACCGTACGCCGTAATAATAACGACTAATCCCTGCGGGTTGATGTGCATCGCATGGTCAAGCAGCTCGATGCCTTTCATCTCGGGCATTTCCAGATCGGTAATAATAAGATCGAACGATTCCCCGGAAAGCCTGTTCACGGCTTCCTTGCCGTTCGCCGCTTCCGTTACGGAAAATCCTTCCTTTTTCAAAATAAATGAAATGGATTCGCGTATGATTTTTTCATCGTCAACTACTAAAATTCTGTCTGCCATGCGTTTTCCTTTGTTATGCTAAATCCGTATGCAACGGAAGAGTAATAATAAATGTGGTCCCCTCGTTTTCCGTGCTTTCAACAGTAATCGTTCCTTGAAAGCTTTTGATAATGCCGTAGCTTACCCACAGTCCCAGGCCCGTGCCTTCGCCAACTTTTTTCGTGGTGAAGAACGGCTCAAAAATTTTGGGCAAGGTGTCTTCGGATATTCCTTTACCCGTATCGTGAATCTTCACCTCGACATTTTCGTCGGTGATGGAAGAGGTGACTGTTATCTCCTTCTTTCTCTGTCGGGCAGGCATCTCCTGCACTGCGGAGTTTATAGCGTCCACTGCATTAATAATAATATTGATAAACACCTGTTCAACCTGATCCGGCACAAGCGGCAACAAGGGAAGATTGTCACCGAGCAAAACGTTAAACGTTATTTCCTTGGCTTTTCTTCCTACACGCACAATTTCTACCGCCTCATGCAATCCCTTGTTAATATCGGTCATCTGCACCTCGTACGAGGAGCGGCGGGAAAAATCAACAAGGTCGCGGATAATTCGCGAGATGCGCGTAATCTGGCTTTTTATGAGTTCCAGCTTTTCCTGCGTAAACTCATCCTGGGTCGTTCGTTGTATCACCTGAACAATGGATGATATGGATGTCAACGGGTTCCCGACTTCGTGAGCAATGCCGGCGGCAAGCAGTCCGATGCTTTCCATTTTTTGAGCATGAATCAGCTGCTGTTCCATGTGCTTCAGCTCCGTGATGTCCCGGTGAACGCCAAAATACCCCACAATGGTCCCGTCAACATCTATGATGGGAGAGATTAACAACTGTGTAAAAATCGGTTCTCCTGTTCTTCTGCGGTTCTCAATTTCTCCCACCCATACTTTCCCTGCCCTGATCGTGTTCCACATTTTATCCCAGAACGCTTTCGGGTGCTTTCCGCTTCCGAACACTTTCGGATTTTTGCCAAGCAATTCATCCTGTGAATATCCCGATGCTTTCTCGAATGCAGGATTCACATAAATGATTTTCCCTTCCGGGTCGGTAATCTCGACCGGGTTGACGGTATAGTGCGCGATATTAGAGAACCTGAGCAGGTCCAGATCGCGTCGCTTCTCTTCCGATACATCCCTTCCTATCAGCACGCAATAATATTTTCGAACACGCTTGCTCTTCGGGTATCTCGTTAATGTTAAATCAACAACAAGATTTGCCCCATTACCGGCGGTAAGCTGGGTCTGAGCGGTAGTGGTAACTCCCGTCTTGAAACACTCATCAATGAGCGGTTTAATTTTTGATTCCTCCCCTATGCAGCATAACGAGTAAAAAGGAAAATCCAGAAGCTCGTCTTCCGCCTTCCCAAACGCATTGCAGGCATGGCGGTTGACTTCAATAATCAATCCGTCTTGCGTAACGACAAAAATAATATTAGGCGTAAGATCGAGCAATTCATGAGGAATTATATCCCGCGCAAGCGGGCGTTTCCTCGCAGAACGATTACGAACTGATGGCATATCCGGGTTTAGTTGAACCATGAAAGTAACGACAGGGATTTACTTCTTTAATACATTATGGGTGGTTCCAGAAACTTTACTTATGTCATTCTGGTTTTTAGAACTGTCATTATGTATTCGCTTTTTTAGGCGTGCCCTATCTACGAGTCTTAATCTAAGCATTTATGCCAATTTATCAAACCGTTTTCGAATACATGGGCTGCTCGTTCTCTTTCTTACTTAGGTACGCATCAAAGCACATTGCGATGTTGCGGAGAAACAACCTTCCCTCTCCCGTTACAACAAGCGTATCGGGTGTTACAGTCAACAAGCCATCTTCTGCCAATAGCGCAAGCCGGGATAATGAATTTGAAAAATACTCATCGAAATCTATTTCAAATTGCCGTTCAACCTCTCGCTTGTCTAACGATAAATTACACATCAGCGCCATGATAACATGCTTTCTCAACCCGTCATCCTGAGTCATTTTGTACCCGACGTGGGTTGCAAGCTGTTTGTTAGAAATCGCGTGATAATATTCAGGCAGGGTCTTCGCATTTTGCGCATAGCATGAGCCAAAGTGACTGATGGATGACATTCCCAATCCATATAAATCCGAACCTGCCTTTGTAGAGTATCCCTGGAAATTCCTTCTTAACGTTTTTGAGCGTTGCGCTAGAGTCAATTCATCATCCGGCTTTGCGAAATGGTCCATCCCGATATA
>SCUC01000109.1 GCA_004322375.1 Bacteroidota bacterium | reverse complement strand
CTTTCCGGCATGAAAAATGTAGCCATGGAGTATTCTCCCAACAACGCCATACCATATATATCAAAGGTTGATGCCGGCACCGTAGAAATGGTCAAACGCACGGGGGTAGGCGTAACCTCATCAATGGATTTAGCGCAATGGTTTGAATCGCGCTGGAGCGAAGAAGCCTATCGTGATAACCTCGAAACAGCAAAAATTATGCGCGGGATCGTTGACAAAACTTTCGGTTTGATGAAAGAACGACTCGCCGCTCACGGCTCACCACTCACTGAATACGATGTTCAGCAATTCATGCTTCAGCAATTTACCGCTAACGGCTTAACCACGAATGAAGCTCCCAATTGCTCTGTCAATGCGAACAGCGGCAACCCGCACTACGAACCGACGAAAGACGTTCACTCCGAATTACATGAAGGCGATTTTGTTCTGATTGATTTGTGGGCGAAGAAGAATAAACCCGGCTCTACGTACAACGATATTACATGGGTAGGCTATCTTGGCTCATCCGTGCCTGAAAAATACACGAAAATTTTCAACATCGTGGCTGGAGCGCGAGATGCGGCTGTTGATTTCTTAGTAAAATCATTTGCTGAGGGAAAGCGGGTTCGGGGCTGCGATGTGGATGACGTTTCGCGAAAACATATTGCGCTCCATGGCTATTCTGAATTCTTTATTCACCGCACGGGACATTCCATCACGGAAGATTTGCACGGCAGCGGTGCGAACATGGATAACCTGGAAACAAAAGATGAACGTACCATCATCCCCGAAACGTCATTTTCCGTCGAGCCGGGAATTTATTTCATGGGCGATTTTGGCATCCGCAGCGAAATCAATGTCTATATTTCAAAAGATAAAAAAGTAATTGTGCCGGGCGAGCCGAGACAAACAGAAGTTGTCGCGATTTTATAAAAATACATAACAATATGCTGACCATTAAATTACGTAATATTACTCAATCACAAGTGCTTATTGAAAAAAAATCATTGCTTGAATTAATACAGGTCGCCAGTACAACGGAAGATATTGAGGTACGCGAAGAAGCGACAGATATTCCGGTTGAGGGCATCATGACGCTGGCTGAGAAAGGAAAAGCATTCGATTTTCTCTATGACACACGCCAAGATATTTATACAGTGGCTGATGTAAAGGTTCGTTACAAATGAACCGTGGTACAATAGTTCTTACACCTTTTCCTTTTACCAATCTGCAAGGGAATAAAGTAAGACCTGCGCTTATTGTTTCATCAACTAAAAGGAAGGGAAACGATGTCATATTAGCATTTATATCATCGGTCGTCGAATTCCCTATTTTAGAAACCGATTATTTATTGAAGATTTCAGATCCTCAATTTGTCTCGACTGGCTTAAAGGTAGATTCTATCTTTAAAATGGATAAGCTGGTTACGATAGATAAGAGTATGATTATAGGTGAGCTTGGAAGTGTATCCGATACATTGATGAAATTACTCGATAAAAAATTACTGCTCTCTTTTGGTCTGTAATTCATGAAAGATAATTTGATGTTTTTACATTATCCTTTACAACGATTGGTTTTATACCCATCGTTTCTCATGGCTATCGTATTCTTTGTTCTCCTCGGTTGCAACAACGGTAACGATAAAAACATTACAGCCTCCGGC
>SCUC01000108.1 GCA_004322375.1 Bacteroidota bacterium | reverse complement strand
AAATCATACGCGCGCATTAAATTCACACGGGTAAGATATTCGTTAGCGGAATAAACGCCGCTTAAGCTTTCACCCGGTATTCCCATGAACGTCGGCGTCCCTGCGCCTGTTCCGAGAAACACGGCGCTGAATCCCCATTCACCAAATAGCTCATCTATGGTAGCGGTTCTCCCGACGAGGAAATTTGTCAATATCTCAACGCCAAGAGCTTTAATGCGCTCTGCTTCCATATCGAGAATTGTTCTCGGCAACCGGAATTCTGGAATGCCGTATCGCAGCACTCCTCCCACGGCATGAAGAGCCTCAAAAATAGTTACTTTATACCCAAGCTTTGCAAGCTCTGCTGCGCAAGTAAGCCCGGAGGGACCGGAACCGACAATGGCAACCTTTTCTTCACGTCGCTCTTTTATGACAGGCGGGGTAAAAAGATTATGCTCCATTTCATAGTCAGCAACAAATCGCTCCAGCTTGCCGATGGCGACCGGTTGGTGCTTTTTTCCCAGCGTGCAAACTTCTTCGCATTGCGATTCTTGCGGACAGACGCGCCCGCAAATCGCCGGAAGATAATTTGACTCGCGGATTTTATTCACCGCGCCGACAAAATCCTTGCGCAGCATGAACTGAATAAAGCTTTTTATATCTATACTGACGGGGCAACCCGATATACATACCGGGTCTTTACACTCTAAGCACCTGTTAATTTCCAATAACGCGCGTTCTTCGTTCACACCGAACGATACTTCCTTAAAATTATGGGCGCGAACTTGCGCATCCTGTTCGACAGAATGTTGCCGCGGCAGCTTCATCCGCTCGGACGGCTTCATGGTATTGACATAATTCATGATAACGACTCCTGTACTTGTACCATTTCATTTTCAAACCGTTCCACCGAAATTCTTTCCAGATCCACGTAAGTCCGGTTCCTCATCATTATCTCATCGAAATCCACCTGATGCCCGTCGAACTCGGGACCGTCAACACAGGCAAATTTCATCTGACCTCCAACGCTCACGCGGCACCCGCCGCACATTCCCGTGCCGTCAACCATGATGGCGTTCAAGCTGACAAGCGTGTGAACCCCGTAGCCTTTGGTAAGATTGGAAACTGCTTTCATCATCGGCAGGGGACCGATTGCATACACCGCCTTGATGCCAAGCTGCGCATCGAGTAACTCTTTCAGCTGGTCGGTGACAAATCCTTTCCGACCGTACGTGCCGTCATCTGTGGTAATGAACAGCCTGTCGGAAATATCATGCATCTCTTGCTCGAGAATAATCAAATCCTTTGACCGCGCTCCAACGATTGAATAGACTGTATTGCCTGCGGCTTTCAGCGCTTTCGTAATCGGAAACAATTCCGCGGTTCCCACTCCGCCGCCAATGCACGCTACTGCACCGTGACACTCGATAGGGGTCGGCGCTCCAAGCGGACCGGCGACATCGGAAAGAACATCGCCGGCATTTTTCGTGAGCAGAAGCCTGGTTGTCTTCCCGATTGCCTGTACAATGAGCGTAATCGTTCCGTTCTGAGGGTCGCTGTCAACAAGCGTTAACGGGATGCGTTCTCCCGTTTCAATCACCCGGATAATGACAAAATTGCCCGGCTGTCGCTTTCGCGCGACATACGGGGCTTTAATAATAAACTTGCCCAGCGTTGGAGCAAGCAGTTCTTTATGAATGATAGGATACATGTTCTTCCTGTGCTGATTGATAATTTTCAGTCTAAAATTCTTTTCTCATAGAGGCATGAAACGGCATCATATTCTTACGAAGCCGTTTATATTCATTTGATGTGAGGAGCTTCCTTACTGCCGGAAACAGCTTTTCGTTTTCTTGCATGAGCTGACTGCGAAGCGCCTGGTACAAACGGTCGGATAAGTTGACCATTTCTTGAACAATCGTAGCGTAAACTCTCCCCTCTGTAATATCCTCCACACACTGGCTTACGACGTTGAGGAGTTTCAATAATTCCTTTCGTTCCTTCAACAATGTTTGTGGAAGGGGCGATGCGTGGTGTTCCAGTACCGGAAACAGGTATTGTTCCTCCCGCTCGTTGTGAGTACGAATGGAGACATCTATACGACGAATCGCTTTGCTTAATTCCAGAAAACCGCGTTGTGAAAATCCTGAGTTGTTGATTTCGCATGTTGCGGCGCGCAGCTGCTCCAGATAGGCGCACTCTGCTTCATGTTCTTTGGCAAGAATATCTATGGGGTCGGGTTGCGTCATATTCTACGGCGTGGTTTCTTTGCGGTGATAGATTTCATAAGAACAACGAAATGACCGGAATGAGATATCAGTGGACGCTAATAGCAAAACGACTGATGCTTTTCATTACTTCGGTAAGGTCTATCGGTTTTGAGAACGCGGCATCCACCGATTGGCGTATCAGC
>SCUC01000107.1 GCA_004322375.1 Bacteroidota bacterium | reverse complement strand
TGCCCATCGAAGGGGATATTTACCCCGGCAAATGGGAATTTGTTATCAAAGCCATTTACAAGCCCCGTGATGAAAAAACCGATGCGACACAGATGTTGTTTCACTGGAAATATGTTGACGAGCGATTACGACAGGAACAACCCAATCGCGCCGGAAACGTAGGATGGTATGTTATTACAATTTCCGACCCTTCAAAATCGGCGCAAGTTACCACCGCGATAGATGCGTTGTTCAAAAACTCCCGCGCAGAAACAAAGTCCGAAACCGAAGCCGCATTCCAGCAAAGTTTTGTTTCAATGTCCGGTGCAATTATCACGGGTATGAATTTTATCTCCTTTGTTATTATCGGCGTCATCCTTCTTGTTCTCGGTAATACCATGGTGATGACGGCAAGAGAACGCACGAGGGAATATGCAGTTCTTAAAACCTTAGGATTCACGAAAGGTCATCTCATTGGGCTTATTGGCGGTGAGTCAATGGTGATATCAGTCATCGGTGGAATTTTAGGATTGTTCTTGACATTTCCGATGGTTCAGGGAATTGCAGCCAATATCCCGTCAGGAATGTTCCCAATTTTCGACGTGAAGCCTATGACGATAGTCTTTGCATGTTTATCAGCAATTTTAGTTGGCATTACCGCAGCGCTCTTCCCTGTTTTTCGGGTGAACACTATGAAAATAGTTGATGGCTTACGACAAATAGGATAAACGATATTTTTTACAGTTTAACAGGTCCTATACGATGAAAATACCTATTACATACACAATCCGAAACCTCTTTACCCGAAAACTCACTGCGGTTCTTACCATTTCGGGTATTGCATTAGTCGTCTTTGTTTTTTCCGCCGTCCTTATGATGGCGTACGGCGTTGAAAAAACGATGGTTGCGACAGGGTATGACGACAACGTCCTATTCCTGAGAAAAGGGGCAGACAACGAACTCATTAGCGGCATCGAGCGCGATGTCGCTAATCTCATCACAACGCTTCCTCAAATTGCCATAGGAGCCGATAGTAAACCGATCTACAGTCCTGAAGTACTGACAATAATCAATTTGCAAAAATTCGGAACTCAGGATATGGGCAACGTGAGCGTTCGGGGCGTTTCTCAACATGCTTTCTCTATGAGGCCCGATGTGAAGATTACGGAAGGAAAAACATTCACGCCAGGGGCGCGCGAAATTATTGTAGGGAAAAATATAGCTAAACAATTTCAGGGCGCTCAGGTTGGACATACAATTAAATTTACCGGCGATGAATGGACGATTGTTGGGGTATTCGATGCAAAGGGAACAGGCTTTGAATCTGAAATTTGGGGTGAAGCAGACCAGCTGATGCAGGCGCTCAACAGACCGAGCGCATTTTCCTCTCTTACAGTGAAATTACGTGATAAGAATGATTTTGAAGCGCTGCAAAAAATGTTGGAGGTTGATAACAGGCTCAAGACATTAAAAATTGAACGCGAGAAAGACTATTACGAACGGCAATCCCGGTTCATGGCGATTTTTATTAGAGTCCTTGGGCTTGTGATTACTATCGGTTTCAGTGCTGGCGCGGTTGTAGGCGCGATGATAACGATGTATGCCGCAGTCGCAAACCGCACTGTCGAAATAGGCACTCTTAGAGCTCTGGGGTTCCGGCGCAGAAACATCCTGGCCACATTTCTACTCGAATCTATTCTGCTCTCCGTCGTAGGGGGAACCGTGGGACTTGTTATTGCTTCGGGGCTTCAGTTTTTTACCATTTCAACGGTGAACTTCGGTACGTTTTCTGAACTAGCTTTTAGCTTTGCGCTTTCGCCCGATATTATCATCGGTTCATTTATTTTTGCAATTACTATGGGGATTATAGGCGGGTTTCTCCCTTCTGTCCGCGCTGCGCGTTTAAATATTGTTAATGCTTTACGGTCATCCGCTTAAGTACTGAAGTTACAGAGCTAGCGCAAGGAATTCGCGCGATTTGAGGCTGCCTAAAAAGCCCCGTGATAGTGTAGTCGCAGACTTTATGTCTGCGGTTTTGAGTTGGAAACGCAACCAGATATGTTACGTCTACTATCTTTTGAGACAGCCCCATAGAGATGGGTGAAAGTAATGAAAACGTCTCGTTCAGGCTTCCGCTGCAAGTTGAAAAACAATGTCATTAGTAGTGGAGACGAAGTTTGAAAACAAGCCAAAACCATACTTTCCGCCGCGGCGGACTCTATGTGCCGGTTTTTTTAGACAACATCACAAAGAGAAAGTTGTTAACTGATGTTACGCATCTCAAAGAGTTTTATGAAAAAATCACTCCGCGTTGCCGTAAACGACAACACTACAGTATTCAAGTCCCCTAAACGGGACTGTTTTTACAGATTAGTCGGATTTATCCGACTTGCATGTAGTAGCATCGTCGTTTACGGCGATGCGGAAATTGTCGGTGCGTAACATCAC
>SCUC01000106.1 GCA_004322375.1 Bacteroidota bacterium | reverse complement strand
CTGAGAACATGCGGCGTCCCGTCAACATCAAAGGGAAAGTCCTGTTGAGTTCCAATTTCCAGAGGGCAATCAACAAGCACGTCATAATTGGGAGCGGTAAACTCATTCCGTTTTCCCTCTACTGAATCTAAACCCGTTGTGACGTGCCAATCGTTAAACGGATGAACCGTCAAAGTCGCGGGAACCGTACGGTACTTTTCTACATACATGAATACTGCCGTCCCGTCAACAAATCCATGCTCGTGATTCAAGCCGCGCGTGCGCAAGTTAAATTCATTTGCATAGACTTTGTATCGAATTGTAACGGATGCGCTGCCGCGGGATTCAACCCGCCACGTCGCCTTATCTATTTTTTTCCAGGCAAGGTCGTTTCCGCTTGCTTCGCTGGCAGAAAATTCCTGTACGCCCCCCGCAAGATCAAGCACAAGATAGCGTCCGGGGCGCCACACCGGCATACAAAAATCTATTTGTTTCTCACTTCTGGAAAGATAATCAATCGTCAGCTCCACTTCAAAGAAATGCGTTGAAGGCTTCGACATGCCAAGGGTATAACGAATTGCAACGGGCTTCGCGTCAATCTGCATAGACAGCATAATAATAAAAAGAACACATAAAGTAAACTTCATTATGATTTGACTCCGGCTATATCAACAACAATAGGTGAAATAAAAAGCATATCCGGGCTGTTCCGGTGTTCACGCCAATCGGCAAGTATCGCATCACATTGCTCTCTGGCAAGGACGCCTTTCTCTGCCATGATAGGAAGGTGCATGGTGAAAAATTGTCCTGCCCATTCGGTTATATCGCTATCCGGTCCGCCCGCCAAACAATGCGGAGTAAGTTCAAGCAGCCGGATATTATTCTTACGAAACAAGGAGGGGATCATTCCTGCAATATACGCATCTCCACCCTTGGAACGGTAATATGCTCTCATGATGTCCGCAACAGTGTTGAATGCGCCGGGAGGATATAATGAAAGCCCCTCATAATAATAATCTTGAATCGCGAGCCTCCCGCCCGACTTTAACGCTTTCTTCAAGCTCAGAATGAACAATTCCGGGTCCGGCACAAACGAAAGCACCCACCTGACAAAAATCAAATCGAACTGTTCCTTCGGCAGCTGGGCTGTCTCCGCTGTTCCTTGTATCGCATGTACATTCGTCCATTGTTGTTCTTCCACGCGCCGTTGAAACCACTCAAAATAATACTGTGAAGGCTCAAGCATGGTTACGCTGCCTTTCTCTCCCACGCGCTCGCGTAAATCCATTGCCACAAACCCCGGACCTCCGCCAACATCCAGACAGTTCCATCCCCTCTGCACATTCAGGCGGTCGAAAAAATTATCGGTAACGGACTTCCAGACACGATGCTGAAATTGCAGCCGTTCCAATTCTTGTTGATTCACGCCGAGAAGATACTCTTGTTCTGTTTCAGGTTTCATAATTCAGTTGATGATACGGGGTTGAACATAGTAATGATTTTTTCCATTTTTAATTTTTCATTTTGCATTGATTTTACCATTCCACCGGATGGTCGGCTCCAAAACCGGGACCCAACAGGATAGCATTTAATAACATCCGTTCTGTCCCATAAAAGCCGCCGCGAAACGTCGGTTCATTGACAAAAAGTACAATTTGTCCTTTCCCCTTTCCTTCCCGCGTCGCATACGATGTTGACGCCCACCGTGAGCGTGCCTCGGGCCACACCAGCCCCGAAAGCCTGATGGATTCATAGCCGGAAAAACGCGCAGGTGTCTCCACAGGCTCCTTCGACATCAATGCAAGCGAAGTGAACATTAACGCGGGAACTTTGTCGCCTACGCCGTACGACATCCAGTGTTCATCATCAAGATCAACTCGCATGATAGCGCCGCGGGGCATAAATAACCGGTCACGCTCATCTTGTGCTGCCAATTCTTTCTCATTGGAAACGCTCCCCGTTTTCTTCGCTGTATCTTTTGGCGGCAGCTTTCCTTCCCAGATACTTACGCTATCAATGAGCGGGAGTTTCGCTTTCTGTTCCGATTCAACTGCTTTCGTAAACAGCTCAAAGTCTTTCAATGATTGTTGGCGAATCCGAACACCGCTCATTGCGCTTGCCGTATCTGCCAAATACGATGCTGCATTTGCTACTCCAATCAATGTGCCGCCGCCTTCCACCCATTCACGAAGAACGCCGGGTCCGCCTTTACCGAATACCCGGTTGAGACCGCCCCCATCTGCTGAAGGAAGTATGATGACGTTATACTTTTTAAGATCAGCCCAATTCATCCCGGAGGTATGCAGCACGGAAACGCGCAGCGTTAGCTCTTCATCCAAAAGTTTCCAGATAGTCCCGAAACTATTCGAGCTGATTTCCGGACCTGCAAGAATTGCGATACGCGGTTGAGACAACGGAATAAAATCATTCCCGCCTAAGTCGGGTCCTTCGCTGCTCAATGCCGTATTGACGCCCCGTACCGTTATCCCTGCAGATGAAGCGATGCGTTGAATCTCTTCAACCAGCGAAGCGTTATTCTCGTTCAACCGTAAGAGCAGAGTGGAAGCGGGATAGCTCACGCCTTCAACAGTAAATTTATATCGCGCAGAACGTACGCGGTACCCTTTCTCAAGCAAGCGGGCTAATGCATCAACGGCGTGGTCATCGCTGTATTCAAACAAAAAGCCGAACAGGGGCTTGGGATTCTGTACATTACCCTGAACTTTTGGAATTTCCGTCACAACGGTTGATGCCGCGCTGCTTGCATCGGGCGTCCGGTACGCTTCAACGCCGTAAGCTATTGGAAGCGACCATGCGGAGACATCGTACATTTTTGAATCTTTATCTTTCTCCAATGATCTCCGCTCATCAAACAACACCTCATTCGTCATTCGCGGGTCAAATTCAAGAATCGCCTTCGCCAGTCTTCCATTCGGCTGGTCGAGCGATATAATGTATGTTCCTGCGGGGCATGTTTTTGATATTGGTTTTGAGCCCCAATAATCTTGAGCATGGTGTATCCGAAATTCTGCGCTTGCGGTTGCAACTTCGATGTTTTGCATCAATAGCCTTTCGACAAGATGCTGAACTCGTGCCGGATTTTCCCCGGGCAAAAGGTAGTATGCTTTTGCCTCACCCTGGTTCACCACAATCCCTGCTCTTCTTGAGGCATAATAATCGCTGAGAATATTCTTTCTGTTCGCCGCTGTGGTCGAAAAATTTGCCCACGAGCTGACAACGTGGTGATGGACTGCTTCGCGGTAGCTAAGCGTTGTGCCATCGGGACGTTTCACCGACGATCCATCTGTGCCCGCTTGCTCATAAAGAATCCCTACTGCATCTATATATAGCCCGTATGAGCTTCCATAGCCCGGATACCACTCATCGTTCCATTCTCTTGTATAGTAGCTCCATCCGTAGGTATCGAATGCTTTTGCCTGGTCGGCGGCAAACGCGGCCCACCATTTTTTAATGTGTTCAGGCACGTTAGGATTGAGAGGCTCGCGTGGAGGCGAAAACAGGTATGTATCGAAAGCTCCCATCTCGTGAGAATCAATCAACACTTGCGGGTACCATCCGTGCAACGCGCGAAGCCGGTTTTGATTCTCTACATTCACCAACATGAACCAATCCCTGTTCAGGTCGAACAGGTAATGGTTGCCTCGCCCCCAGGGCCAAGTTCCGCTGTGATTCATGCTTTGCGCGTCAGAGTTCGCCACGCTGCCGGCCCATTGTTGCATTTGCGCAAGCCAACGTTCGCGCCCATCCGGGTTTTCCATCGGGTCAAGACAGATAACCAGCTCGTTCAGTAATCGTAATGTCGCTTCATCGGTACCTGCAGCAAGCTGGTAAATAATTTGCATCGCGGCGTCAACGCTTGAGAGCTCATCGCCATGAATGCCATATCCAATCCAAACAACTGCGGGATTTGCATCAATAATCTGTCTTGCTTCCTCTGCCGAGGTCTTGCGCGGGTCTGCAAGCCTGAGATTATTCCGTTGGAGTTCCTCTATCTTCTTCTGATTTTCTTCTGAGGAAATAACAAGATAATATTGTTTCCTGCGTTCATACGTTTCTCCCATCTCGAACATTTTTACACGCGAAGATTGGGAGGCAATAGTCTGAAGATACCGAACAACCTGATCATAACGCGCGGGGCGTTGACCGAGCGGGAATCCCAGAAACGCATCAGGAGTTGTGACGGAAGCATTGTATTTCCCTTCCGGAAAAAATGGCTTTTCCTGTGCTGCTATGGATACTGTAAATATAACAAGGAACAGAATAATGATAGTACTATACATCGTGGAGATTTTCAAGCGCATAGTTTACTTCTTTCTTCTATAATAGAGAGTAACTAGTGGATAGTTTAATGTCAAAATCGGATAGAACTAACAAATTGGTAACTCAAGTTGACCGTTTGTTGTAGCGTTACCCTACGGGCTGTAAGCCATAAATGATAACGCTACGCTTATTCAAGTCCTGTAAACAGGACTAGTTAGGCAAAATCCGATTTATCGGACTTGGAATTATATAGCGTGACCGTTTACGGTCATGCGGTTGGGTGTTTAATTTTGCCCATTTATTAAAACGATCAACTTGAGTTGTTAATATACTATCACATTTGCCATTCTCCAAGTCAAATACGGTTTTATGCGTCTATTTTTGTACATTATATCACAGTTTAACAATTCAGGGAAAAAAAACCATGTTTTTTATCGTTACGCTCGTTATCACACTCTTAGGAGCTGTTCTTTGGAATTATACTCGAAAAAAAGTCGCTCAACACAACTTTACCTACCGGATACCCTCAATTGCTATGGGAATCATTTCCATTATTTTTGCCGTCGTTACGCTCATGCAATGCTTCACAACAATTCCGGCAGGACATGTAGGCATTGTAAATTTCTTTGGCACTGTTTCCGATAATACCCTGAAAGCGGGCATCAATGTTGTCAACCCTATGGCGGAAATTATTCGGATGTCCATTCAAACACAGGAACTCAAAGAAGTAATGAACGTTCCTTCGAAAGAAGGATTGACAGTTCAGCTTGAGGTCAGCGTATTATACCATTTAAATCCTGAGAAAGCTGCAACAGTCTTTAAAACTATAGGCGTTGAATACGTCAACGTTATCCTCGAACCGCAATTCCGCTCGGTCACCCGCGGCGTTACTGCCGGCTATGAAGCGAAAGCATTGTACACTTCGGAACGCGAACATTTATCTCAGTTGATTGCTAAAGAAATAACCCTCTTGAGCGAGCCTCGCGGCATCATTGTCGAATCTGCCCCGTTGAGACAGGTTTCACTTCCTGCCGGGCTATCGCAATCTATCGAGTCCAAGCTTCAAGCTGAGCAAGAAAGCCAGAGAATGGAATTTGTCCTACTAAAAGAAAAACAAGAAGCGGACCGCAAGCGCATAGAAGCGCAAGGTATCTCCGATTTCCAGCGCATCGTCGTTCAGGGAATAAGCGACCAGCTGCTGCGATGGAAGGGAATTGAAGCAACGGAAAAGCTTGCCAGCTCGCCTAATGCAAAAATCATCGTCATCGGCGCCGGGAAGGATGGTCTGCCGTTGATTTTGGATACAAAGTAAAAAGCAAATTTTTTTATCGAAAAAATATTGAAGACAATGGAAAGGAGTTTCATGTTGTCCGAGTCAATCTATCATACAAAAATTCACTCTGCTGTTTTTATTTTCCTGCGGAGAAAATTCGCTATTGCAGCCCAATCGCTGTTCCTCTTACTGTTCTTTTCCACACACCTCAACGCTCAACCGAATTTCTGGCAGCCGACAAACGGACCAAATGCCGGCATTATCCATAAAATTGTTATTGACAGCCTTTCCAATATCTACGCTGCAACTGAGAATGGAATTTTTCGTTCCCCGGATAACGGCAATAGCTGG
Source organism: Bacteroidota bacterium (assembly GCA_004322375.1). GTDB lineage: Bacteria > Bacteroidota > Ignavibacteria > UBA10030 > SZUA-254 > FW602-bin19. The sequence continues at coordinate 20,752 of SCUC01000106.1, read as the reverse complement.
ACTGCGCTTAACAACGGACTCACCAATCTCAACGTCCACTCGTTCACTATAGCTCCCGGGGGAACATTTCTCGCCGGGACGTGGGGAGATGGCATCTTCCGCTCTACAAATAGCGGCGCATCATGGAATCAATCATCATTGGACACAGGACATATTAACGGCATCGCCGCGTCAACAAGCAGCATAATATTTGCTTGTGTGCCCGGTTACCATTGGAGCCAATACATCTTAAAATCTGTGGATAATGGCTCAACGTGGAGCTGGTCGTATGAACGCATTGCTTCAATCAGAGAATTTCTGTTTTTTGATCGTCACCCGAATGGTACGGTTTATTTCGGCACACCATGGTATCTCTTCTGGAAAACCGCCAATGAAACCGATTGGAGAGGACAACTAACAAACGTTACGCCGTATGCTATGACACAGCTTTCACGGGGACACTTTTATGTCGGCGGAGATTACTACAATTCATCGGGAACTGCGCGAGCGGAACGGCGCACACAATCACAATGGTGGAACTGGACAACAGGAACATCAGGGTTGCCTTCATCCAGAATTCTTTCGATGTATGTTGATAGCGTTGGCAGGGTGTTCGCAGGAACGGCGGATTCCGGCGTTTACGAATCGGTAAACCACTGTAATTACTGGACTCCGCTAACATCCGGCATGGGACTTCTTGGCGTTCGCGCTCTCGCCGCGGATAGCAATACGTTGTTGTATGCCGGCGCAGATGATGGGATTGTCTATCGAAGCGTTGGCTCGACTATTATGGCTATACCTCCTCTTCCAGTTTCTCCAATGGATCAAACAGGATATTACACGCCGGACAGCACGATGTTTCTCTGGAAAAGCGCTGCCCTTGCTCTCTCCTATAGAATTCAAGTCTCAACCGATTCTACGTTTACCTCCGGTATTTTTATTGACACTCTTGTTGCTGACACGTCTCTTCTGGGAACGACACTGCCGGAAGTGGACTCTGTCTATTGGAGAGTACAAACTCAATCTACGATAGGCAATTCAGAGTTTTCCCGATTCTGGCGGTTTATTACCGGTCCTCCTCCCCCTCCGCCGGTTCTTGTTTCTCCCCCGGACAGCGCCCGTGATATGCCGCTAAGCTCTATTACGTTTGTCTGGAGAAAAGCGCCAACGGCAAAAACGTATCAACTCTATTTTCATGATCTCTCGTGGGAAACTTCCGATACAAGCCTCACGATTCCCCCCAATGTCGTCTTAAATCGCGGAGGCTGGTATCCCTGGAAAGTATTGGCTCGGAATATCGCAAGCTACGGGGAGTATTCGACACCATGGTTACTCCGTACTGTTGATTATCCCCCTTATGCTCCGTCTCTCGTTTATCCTACCAACAATACGTATTATATTCCTACAACAATTAACTTTGTCTGGAGAAAACGCTCTACTGCAGCGACCTACACGTTACAAATCGCCACCGATACTTTGTTCACGAACATTGTGGTCAATGATTCCTCCATTACCGATACATCGAAGGAGATTCAGGGGCTTGCATATTCCACCACCTATTTCTGGCGCGTTCGCGGCAGCAATGCCGGAGGCGCCGGAGAATTTGGCTCTCGCTATAAATTTGTCACCAATATGGCGCCTCCTGACCGGGCGCCGACATTATTGTCTTGGCAAAATAACGTTGATGGCGAATTTGTAAAAACCATTTTTGTCTGGGGAGGAATTCCACAAATTTGGTCATATACTTTTGAAATAGCATTCGATTCGCTATTCACAGAGCTGCTCTCAAGCGTCATTATTGCCGATACCGTATTTATTGTCAATCTAAATCCTGAAACTCAATTTTATTGCCGGCTTTCTGCCCAAAATCAGGGCGGAAGCAGCGGCTGGTCGCAGATCTATCGTGTAAAAATTACGGCAGATGGAGTTATCGAACAATCAGGAACAACGCTTCCCACAGAATACCGGTTATATCGTAACTACCCCAATCCCTTTAACAACCAAACGAATTTCCGGTTCGATGTGCCTGAACTCTCAAAGGTCATTCTCTCAATCTATTCCATTGCCGGAACTGAGCTCGAGCGGATTCAGGACGACGAGATACCGGCTGGAAGGTATACAGTTTCATGGAATGCCGACCGGTACGCCTCCGGGATCTATATTGTACGGATGACAACAGAGAACTATGTATCCGCACAAAAGGTTGTGTTGTTGAAGTAGTTGCCGTTCACAGACAAAAGAACTGGGGCTGTCTCAAAAGCCCGGTTTTGTCATTCCCGCGAAAGCGGGAATCCAGAAATTCGTTCAAACTTGAAGAATGCTGATTGGATACCTGCCTTCGCGGGAATGACAATACAACTTGTGAGACAGCCCCAGTTTTTTTCTGTGAGTTTTCTAATAAAACCTCCGCAAGATTGTTTGTTATGAATTAAACAACAAAGCCGATTCCACCCTCACTGAATCGGCTTTGTAACTTTTTTATTTTTTACTTTTGACTTGATGTTATCTAATAAGCATCATTCTTTTCACCTCGCTTATGCTTCCCGAAGTTAAACGGTAATAATACATCCCGCTCGGCATCCCGCTCGCATCCCACGTCGTTGTATATGTTCCCGCATGAAGATGTTCATTGACTAACGCTGCTACTTCTTCTCCAAGCAGGTTATATACTGTTAAGGAAGTGAATCCAGCATCATGTATCATGAATCGAAACGTCGTCGCCGGGTTGAACGGGTTAGGGTAATTCTGCTCAAGCACGAAATGCGCGGGAATCGCATCGCTCACTTCACGAACAGCCGTCACCTGATGAATCGGTATTCGCCATACTCCGTTGGGATTCGTCCCTGCAAAGAGATACTGGTCATTTGATGTAAGGATATTGATATGTGTTTTTGGATTCAGTCCTGTATTGATAGCTGTCCATGTGCCGCCTTTATCGGAAGAGCGGTATACGCCTGTGGTTGTCCCGACAAATAAAAAATCGCCATTGCTGTGTAACGTGGTTGGGAAAACTCCTGTTAATCCTGTGCTTGAGGAAACCCAATTCGCTCCATGATCTGTTGAACGATAGACGCCGGCTGCGTGTGCGGCAAACAATGTGCTATCAATTTGAGCAAACGCGCTGTACCCTAAGCCGCCGTAGGTAGGAAATCCTGTTGTCGTTCCGGTCCATGTCGCGCCATTATCTGTGGAACGTTTCATGCTGGCGCTACTTCCTATAAGAATTGTAGAATCGTATTTCCAAACGGAAAGAACGACGATATACGAAGCGATTGGAGGATTAAGATATGTCCATGTCGCGCCGTCGTCGGTTGATTTTGCCACATTGCCGAGTGTTCCCGTGTAAATATCGGAACCATCCTTAATAAATCCATACGCGGGCTTATTGAGATTTCCTGCAACCCATGTATCGCCGTTATCGGTACTACGAAACATGCCGTACAGTCCGCCGCCGCCAAGAAGGTATGAGCCGCTCATAATGAAATTAAAATATCCGTTATCGCGAAGATCAAGCCCGTTATCAAGGGTAACCCATGAATCACCATTATTCTCCGACTTAAAAAATCCCGCTGTTTCACTACCTGCATACATTGTAGAACCATTGATGTAAACGCCAAGGATGTTTCCATTTATTAATCCTGTATTGCATTTTGTCCAGAGCCCTCCCGCATCTGTTGTCCGGTACAGCCCAAGTTTCGCGAACGCAGCGATAACCGTGTTGCCGTAAACGACAAGAGCGTTGATGGCAGTCCCGGGACCACGCGCCGGAAGCCCGGTTGTAACCGTATCCCAGCTTTCCCCCGAACTGTTTGCTTTAAAGATTGCACCTGTTCCAATGAATAAATTTGTCGAGGTAGCTGCAAGCGCGAAAGCGCCAACGATAAGTACGGGCGAGGTCGGACTGATTTTTGTCCAGTTATCGCCATTGTTCGTAGAGGCAAAAACGCCGCTGCCGGATGTAGCTCCAAATATCGTAGTTCCGATACTTGCAAAGTCGGTAACACCTTGTCCGGTCGTGAAGCCGGTATTGACTGCAGTCCAGTTAGCCCCGTTATCGGTCGAACGGTAAATTCCTTTCGTGGTAGAAAACATTGTGGAGCCTGCATACAAGTTCGAGCCTGCAACGCAAAGCTTATACGCGTAAAAATTTGATGGGAGCCCGCCTCCGGTTTTCGTCCAGCTGCCTCCATGATCTGTAGAAACGAACACACCCCCGTCATTAAAGCCGCTCACGGCAGCGAAGAGCTTCCCGCCTACCGTAATCATTTGACCTGCTGCTCCGAGGATGGGCCACCCTGTCATTGTCGGCGTAGTCCAGCTTGCCCCTTCATTTGATGAGTAGTACAACACGTCATTCGAGCCATCGAAAATATACGTATCCGAACCTGAAGAATGAAGTGCGGTAATCTGAATGTTGGCAGGCAATCCTGTATTAGCCCAGGTCCATGTGAGCCCGTCATCTGTTGAGCGATACACGCCGCCTTTTGTTCCGGCGAAGAAGTGTCCGTTGCTTTCGTTAACGGTAAGCGAAATGACGATCCCCCCTTCGGGACCCGATGTTTGCGCCCACTGAGCGAACGAGACGCTGAAAACTAATGATACGTTAAGAACAAGAAGTAAAAAATATTTCATCGTACTATCCCTTTATTAATGATAATGTTAGAATGATTGTTCTGGAAATCCGAGCGCGGGAGCTTTCGCAAGAATAAGCTTCACCGGCACGCGCTGATAAATCTGCATCGCCGTTGCATAATCCGTGGCTGTCATAATATTGTATCCTTCGCGTGTGAGAATTTCTCTCAGCTTGCGCAACTCTTGAGTGTTGTCGTCTATAATAAGAATGTGGTGTTCCATAAGAGTATAGGTGGTAAGTATCAACCCTTATGCCAGAAACAAACGACGTTACGGATAACTGAAATACGATTGGGATCTATAGTATGTTGGAGTTGAGCCTTGAGGGTCTGGCAGACTTTTAATTGCCTTTTTCTAAGATTAGAGACGCTTTTGCAGGGGTCACATCGGTTTTTGCTCCTTTATACACTGTGTGCATAATTTCATTTCTATTCCCTCTTACGATGGAATTGTCGCACGCAAGCGACATTAGGGCGGGATACATGTCGCTTCCTTCCGACAACATCAAAACGATTACTCCTTTGATATTCAGCCAAAGAAAGCGTACATTCTTGCAGGAACCATTAGGCATGATTTATTTGCAATATTATCCACTCATCTGAATTTCTTACCGGGCAACTATGTTCTATTTCCTTCGATGGCTTCTTTGTTCAAGCGTGTTTTCGATGCTCGTATTGTCTTGCTCCACAAGCGAATTGACATTATCGGATATTCCCGTAGAAGACTCTCAATCAAAAATATATTTCCGAAACGGCTTAACCCCCGGCGACGGCGGGGAATATGCGGCAAGAACGATATGGAATTCTGAAACAATGCCAATGTCCGCACTGCAAGCGAACGGCACGACAGTTTGGCTGGAACCATTGGGAAGTATTGAACCCTCAATCAGCTTCGATGGGCGGTACCTCGTTTTGCCGTTACAGGGAACTAACGGACGCATTTCAAATTCATTAGCGGGCGAAAAAGCATTTCATATTTATGACCTTACCAAAAAAAACTATGTCGCCGGCGAGTGGATAACGACGATTTCTTGCACTGTTGAGGGAACTGCATACTCGGTGCCCTGGTCTCTTATTGGACATAGTTTTTACACCGACTCGAACGGTACAATATTAAAATGCCTTCCCGAGGGAAAACAGCTTCCCCTGAGCAGAATTGAAAATCTTACCCACTTTTCTGTTTCACCTTCTGAACGCTGGCTCTTGTACGCCCAGACGGACCGCGTTGGTCTTCTCAATCTCGATTCAGGCGCTGTCGTCCGAGTCAAAGAATTCGAGAATGTGCTTGGCATCGGGTTTGAGCATTGTCTCCGCTCGGTCGCGTGGTCGCCTGACGAACGTAGGGTTGCCTACTCCGAAGGACATCGTATCATGATTTTTGATTTGGATGCAAACGAAAATATCGGGCATAAAGTCGGGTCGGATGTCTTCGCTCTCGAATGGCTTTCTAATGATGAGCTAATTTTTATCGAAGGGTACCAGCCCAACCCCGGCGCCGTGCTGAAGGTAGAGCCGTACTTCAGCATCTATTCATTTTCTGTATCAATGAAAGAAGACCGCCTGCTGCACCGCCGTGAAAACCATGAGCCTGTTTCCGTAAAACCCCAGCGTTCTCCTTCCGGAAAATTCCTGTTATTCTCAGAAAAAGGTTTTAACGAGGGATACAAAATCAAGCTGATGACTGCCGACGGAACCGGCATGATAACGGTCTGCAACGGGTATAATCCGGTGTGGGGTAGGTGAAACTAGTTGTATAGGAATCCTAAAAATTGTATTTTTAAATAAAACACTATGGCCTCAATATTAAAAAACGCAAAAGAACTGTATCCCTTCAGGGAGTTACGATATCTTTATTCTGACCAACGTACTCCTGATGCGGTACAAATGCACATAGACGACTTTCTAGGATTGATGGAAACCCTTCAGATAATAGCTGATAAAAAAATAATGCGTTCCATAGAACGCGGAATTCAGGATATTAAAGAGAATCGTTTACACACGCACGAAGAGGTTTTTGGTTGAAATTTACCCCATTGTATACCACTGAGTTCTTGAAACAAACAAGAAAATATCAAAGTTACAAACAACACATCGAACGTAAAATAAAACTCCTTCTCGAAAATCCCTATCAGCATTGTAAGAGCGAACCTCTTCACCATAAGTTAAAAGGATTACGCAGCGCCCGGCTCACAAGCAACCTTAGAGTTATTTTGCGATTTGTGAAGAAGCTAAAGAGTTTGCCCCACCTATCGTTGCCCAAGCATGTAACAAATTTGGCGCAAAGACTGTTGTGTTCATTACGTTAGATGTACATGAACATGCCTATAAGAAATGAACCATATTACCTTGTTATCCCAAGAGCGAACACTCAATCCAGCGCGTTACCCAACACACAGCTAGCAAATCAGGCATCTACACCCCAACCATGAAACAATGTACCATTGTACTCGCAGCTATCATCCTCTTTTCCTCCGTTCTTTCCGCACAAACATTTCAATCATTTATTAACCGGGTTACTTCTGCTCCTGATTCGGAGCGCACTGCCATTGTAGATAGTTTCATGGCTGCGCACCCGCAATTACCGTATATCGAAAATGACACCACGGTTCATTTTATTTATCGCGGCACAACTACGGACGTTACTGTTCCGGGAGATGCAAACGGATGGAGCCAAAGCTCCTTCCCGATGACGAAGCTTTCCACCACTACGTTATGGCACGTGACGAAAAAATTTGAATCCGATGCGCGGCTCGATTATAAGTTCGTCACCAATGGAAACAATTGGATTCTCGACCCGAAAAACCCGTATCAGGTTTCCGGCGGTTTCGGTCCTAACTCCGAGCTGAGAATGCCTGACTATGTACCTGCGCAGGAAATTCAATACAATTCCTCTATTCCGCATGGAACGTTTAAGGACAGCACGTTTCACAGCACGGCGCTGAATAATAACAGGACGGTGCGCGTGTACCTTCCGCCAACCTATTCAAGCACGACTGATAGCTTTCCAATGGTTCTGGTTCACGATGGATTAGAATATATCTCGCTCGCGAAAATGAATAACGTGCTTGATTATCTCATCGCCAACAATCGTATCCAGCCGCTCATTGCGGTGTTTGTTCCTCCTGTTAACAGAACTCCGGAATACGCCGGAAGCCAAATTCGTCAGTTTTCCTCATTCATCGTTGATGAATTGATGCCGTTCATTGATTCGCGGTACAGAACAATGAAAGATCCTCGCTACCGGGCGACCCTCGGCGCTTCCAACGGGGGAAACATTGCTCTTTACCTTGCGACGTTTTACCCTGAAGTGTTCGGCAACGTCGCAGCACAATCCAGCAATATCATTGATACCATCTCATCAAAAATTGAGAACAGTGAGCCGCTCGATGTGAAAGTGTATCTTGATCTTGGCACGTATGATATTAGCGTGCTTATCCCGCTTGTTCGTAATTTTATTCCCCTCCTTCAAACCAAAGGCTATGTGTACCGGTATGCAGAATATCACGAAGGACACAGCTGGGGTAACTGGCGCGCACACATAGATGATGCCCTCGAATTTTTCTTTCCCGGGCACGCGCTTGCTGTCGGCGATAAGCCGGAAAATCCTTCATCTATTGAACTTTATCAAAATTATCCCAACCCGTTTAACCCTTCGACTGTTATCCGTTATTCGTTATCCGTTAATAGTCGTGTAACCTTAAAAGTGTACGATGTGCTGGGAAGAGAAGTGGCAACGCTGGTTGACGGGATGCAGGAAGCTGGAGAAAAAACGGTAGAATGGTCCGCCGGAGGCGGAGCAAGTGGGCTACCAAGCGGCGTGTATTATTATCGCTTGATAGCTGTAGGACAAGATGGCATCTTGTCCTACAACATCCAGAAGACTATGTTGCTCTTGAAATAACACGCGACCACCGAAGACCTGAATCCTGCATCTTGAATCGTAAATCCTTCAATACTCTATCCCCAGTTGTGCAAGCAGCTTATAGAAATGCGTTCTGTTTATTCCTAACGCTTTTGCCGCTTCCGCGACCGAGGATGTTTCACGCAAGGTTTTGATGATATACATTCGCCGGAACTCCTCTTCCGCGTCAAGCAACGGCTTGCCAAGCCCGACGAACGGTTCACGCGTCGCTTGCTCAACAATTTCAGGCGGCAAATCCGTTACTTCAATGACTGCTGTTTTTGCAAGCACCACACACCTGTGGATGACATTCTCCAGCTCGCGAATATTTCCGTGCCAGGAGTAAAGCTCCAGCGTTTCGAGCGCATCCGGTGAAAGAGTAAACCGCGTGCTTCCTCCATACTTTGCGAGGAAAAATTCCGCGAGTTCCTTAATATCTTCCTTTCGTTCCCGAAGCGCAGGCATGGTCAGCTCGATCACTTTTAGCCGGTAGTATAAATCTTCCCGGAATGTTCCCTGCTCAATCATCTCCGCGATATTCCGGTTTGTCGCGGCTATCCATCGCACGTCTAACCGTTTCGGTTGCAGACTTCCCAGCCGTTCCACCTCGCCCGTCTGGATCACGCGCAGCAGCTTCGCCTGAAGATTCATACTCAGCTCGCCAATCTCATCAAAGAATACGGTGCCGCCGTTTGCAGCTTCTATCTTTCCCGGCTTTGATTTTGCCGCGCCCGTGAATGCCCCGCTCTCGTAGCCGAACAGCTCGGACTCCAGCAGGTTGTCGGGTATGGCTCCGCAATTGATTATGACAAACGGCTTGTTGCGGCGCCGGCTGTTCCGGTGGATCGCGTGGGCGAGCAAATCTTTCCCCGCTCCGTTTTCACCAAGTAACAGTACCCCGGCGTCTGTCGGTGCAATTTTTGAAGCGACTCTCAGCACGTCAAACAATGTCGCGCTTGAGCCGATAATTTCATCGCACAAAAATTCCTTGCGCAAGTCCGACTGTTTCATGGAAATTTCTGTCAGCAGTTTCTTTTGCAAAGCAGAAATTTCAAACGATGTTTCAAAACCGCGAACAATTTGCTTCGCAAACGATAGGAGGAATGTCAAATCGCTTTCAGCGAATGATTGCTCTTTATTTCTCCTATCGAGATACACAGCGCCCAGCACATGCGTCCCGGAAATCAACGGAACGCAAAGCACGGCTTTAATCCCGAGACGGATAATGCTGTTCTGCCTTGATAATTCAATATCGCTTGTCATGGTTTCCGATTGAACTGGCTGGGAACGCTCTATTGCGCTTTTGATGACCGTCCCGCTCATCTCCCTTGCGTCAGGATGTTCATCAGGATTCATGTTGCGGGAAAAAATCGAATCTGTCTCGCCAAGTTCATTCACGAGAACAATGAAACCTTCATCCGCCTGCAGTTCTTTCACTACAACATCAATCGCTTTTTCCATGAGTGAACGAAGCTCTGTCTCGGAAGAAAACAGAATGCCCGATGCGTACAACGCTTCGAGTCTCCGTTGTTCTTCCTGCACGCGCGCGAGTTGCTGTTCAGTTTTCTCCAGCGTATCAATGAGCGCGTTCACTTCTCCTGAAAGCGATTGGTTCGCGCTGAGCGTTTGCTTGAACACATGATCCACATGCTTTTGCATTTCTTGAGATACGCCTGCCGATTTTAATTGCTCAGAAAGTTCAAGAAAGCCGGTGGAAAGCCTGCTCATGGCATCCCCAAACATTTTTTGAAGCGACTGGCGAAATTCCGATAAAGTATTCATACGTATAAGATATTACCAAAAATCTTTCTCAAGTTCAACCTTTACATCGGTAATAGTTGCAAACCGATTACCGGGGTCTTTTTCCAAACATCGCGCGACAATTGCATCTAATTGCTTTGGTAGCGTCTGATTGATTGTAGAAGGCGGAAAAGGCGTAACGTTAAAAATCGAATGAATTACGGCAATTTCATTCTCACCGGTAAATGGAAGCTTGTTGGTTAGCAGTTCATAGAGAAGAACGCCAAAGGAAAAAACGTCCACCCGCCGGTCGATATTTAATCCGGTTACCTGCTCCGGCGCTACATAGCCAAGCGTGCCGATAACGGTTCCCAACGTCGTCATTGTCGTAACAAGGGGCGATTTCGACAATCCAAAATCCATAATACGGACTGTTCCTTTTCCGTCAAACATTATATTGGCGGATTTGATATCGCGATGAATGATTCCGTGAGAATGAATCTCCTCCAGCCCGCTGCAAACTTGAAGGACAATGCTTTTTATTTTTGCGGATGGTATTGGCTCATTTTGTTCTAGCAGTTGTTGTAACGTTCCACCGGCAAGATATTCCATCGCAATAAACGCAGATTCGCCCGACTCGCTTACTTCAAAAACCTTCACGATGTTCGGATGGGAAAACGAAGAGAGCAGCCTTCCTTCATTCGAAAGCCGCTTTCTGTTTTCCTCATCCTTCAACAGCGCAGGATTGAGAACTTTAAGAGCGACAATTTGCCTTGTATTCATATCCGATGAGCGATACACTTTTCCCATCCCTCCTTCACCGAGTAATTCGCCGAGTTTGTAGTGAGAGATATACTGCGCTTTCCTGCTGGCAATGATAATTTTCCAGTTGCGGATAAGCCAGCGCAGCCCTATTCCTCCTGAAACAAACATAATTCCATAGAGGCAGTATGCCCACCATGTTTTCCACCAGGGAGGCAGAAGAAGCATCGCTACCGATGTTCCGCGCTCGTTCCACACTCCGTCATTATTTGATGCTTTGACAATGAACCGGTATTCTCCCGGACTTACATTTGTATAGCTAGCGAATCTTCTCGCTCCGCAATAGACCCAATCCCTATCAACCCCTTCCAGCTTATACGCATACATATTTTTCTCCGGATCGGTAAATTCTAATGCCGCGAACTCGAAGGAGAAAAAATTTTCATCATGGGAAAGCGTTATTGTTCGAACAAAAGAAAGCGCCTGCTCAAACCGGACAGGTTCGTTGAATGTTCTAAACCCCGTGAGAACGATGAGAGGAATATGCGGATTATCCTTGATGCTGTCCGGATGAAAAACGTTAAATCCCTTTACCCCGCCGAAAAAAAAATTGCCATCGCGGGATTGATAAAATGCGCCCCTGTTAAACTCGTTGCTTTGTAACCCGTCCGCGACATCGTAATTGCGGAATGTTTTCGTGGAAGGAGTAAATTTAGATATTCCTCGATTTGTGCTTAGCCAGTAATTCCCTTGGGTATCTTCGAGCATGCCATAGACAACGTTGTTGGGTAATCCGTCTTGTTCCGTGTAATGCCCGATCAGAGTATTGCCTCGTTCATAGAGAAAAAAGCCGTCGCCAAATGTGCCGATGAACATAGCGCCTTGAGCATCGCCGGTAATACAGCTCACGGGACTGTCGCCGGTAGTAATAGGAGAGACAATATATTGCTCCCGTTTTGTATCGAACAAGACAATAGGGGTTGTCCCTAGCCATAGCATTCCATCTCCATCTTTGTAGAAACCGGAAATGTTCCCTTGTGCGCTATCTCCCAGAACTAATGAATATGGAAAATTCGTTATACCTCCTGTCGTAATATCTATTTTATCTAATCCCTTTTCCGTTGTTACCCAAACAATATTCTTATCAGGCTCCGCTCTGCCAACATAATGACTGCTTAATCTTCCTGAACGTGATCGGCGGTCATCATAAAGGGTGAATGCTTTTGTTTTCCGGTTGTACCGGTTCACTCCCATATCGGTAGCAAACCATATATCTCCAGATTGATCTTCGCGAATTGACCAGACTACTCCGTTCACCAGACCGTTCTGCTGGCGGGCATTGTATTCGAACCGTTCAAGAGATTGAGTGATCTGATTGTAGGCAATAGCTCCTCCGCCGTGTGTGCCTACCCAGATTGTGCCTTCATGATCTTCAAAAAATGAAATAACAAAAGGGATTGGCAATGCGCTCCGGATAACGCGCCCTGTTTCATCATAGGAAAATTTATTTTTTACAGGCGACCACCGGTCAACACCCGAACCCCACGTTCCAAACCAAAGCGTGCCGGAACGGTCCTCATAAATCGCAATCACTCTATCATTGGCTATGCTTGTTGGTTGTGCGGGTTCATGGCGAAACGCTTCAAAGTCATCTTTGTGAGCATGGTATAATAATAGCCCGCCCCCATCTGTTGCCACCCAGATTCTTCCGGCATGGTCTTGATAGTGCGCCCTGATACCATTGCTCGTTAATTGATTGTTGCCGGCATAGTGTTGAAACATTCTTGTTTTGTTATCGAACTTATTCAGTCCGGCATCTTCCGTACCGAGCCAGAGCGTTCCGCTGCGGTCAAACAAAACCGTTCTCGTTCGATTGCTGCTGATAGTCCGTAGGTCCTGCGCATGATGCTCGATAAACGTGAATGTCCTGCTTGCCGTATCGAGAATACATATTCCGTGTTCAAGAGTAGAAATCCAGACTCTGCCGATACTGTCTATTGCAACAGGACTTGCTGTCATGCTTGTTAAATCTTCAGGATTTTCCGGGTCATCAATGAAACGTTCAATGTTCTTTATAATCACTCCCTCTGCTGCATTGTGATTCCGCATCAGCTTCATCACACCGCCTCCCGCAGTTCCGAGCCACAACCCGCCTGCCGAATCCTCAATGATTGTCTGGATAGGATATTCGCTCTTCGCTCCGGCAGCAACAAGCGATACATGATGAAAGCGTTCATGCGTTCTGTCATACCAATCTAAACCGCCCAACGTGCCGACCCACATTGTTCCGAAACGGTCTTCATGAAGCGCTTGAACGTAATTGTGGGAAAGGGAAGTTGAATCTTGCGCGTCCCGTTTGAACACCGTGAAGCCGTACCCGTTGTACCTGTTGAGCCCGTCTGCTGTGCCGAACCACATATACCCATCGCTATCCTGCACAATCGAAAGCACGATGCTTTCAGATAGCCCGTCTTCCATATCGAGATGCTCGAAGCTCATTGCAGTTGATTGTGCGTTAAGCGTGGAGGTTGTGAACGTAACGCAAAGAAACAGCGCGGCTAATGAAAGAACATTATGTGGAGTTGATTGAACCATTCTACTTGTAAAAACAAGGGTATAATCTACACAACTTTAAGGAAAGGGGCAACCGCATGACTATCAACGAAAAAAGCCGTCCTGTTACAAGACGGCTTTTTTATTTTTTACTTTTGACTTGTTACTTCGCCAGTATCATTTTCCTCGTCTGAACAAATTCACCGACAGATAATTTATACATATACATGCCGCTCGGTAAATTGCTTGCATCGAACGAAGCCTCATACGTCCCGACAGGCATCTGTCTGCTTACTAACGTAGCCACCTCCTCGCCCAGCATATTATAGACCTTCAAGGATGTGTAACCTGCATCCTGAATCATGAATCGGATCGTAGTCATCGGGTTAAAGGGGTTGGGGTAGTTTTGCGATAGCTCAAATACATCAGGCACACTATTAGAAATCTCCCGCACGGCAAGCACGTCGATTTTCTTTTCGTAATCATAGCTCAACGGGGTTGTTGCCCCGCCGGAATAATTCGTATCAACCTGGAACGATAACCGTGTCAAATCCTGGGCGATAAACATAATTTCTTGGGTTCGTTGACGCGTAGTATCGCTGCCGTCAATACCAAGCTCGATTTCATCAACAACAAGCCGAATAGCCTGTAGTGTGCGTCCATCCGGTGTTATTAACGTTCCAAACCCGTCTGCGGTATAGGTTCGTGTTGTTATTTCCATTTCTCCGTCGAAGTTACTTAGCGTCGCTGTATTCGTTTGCGATGTTCCCAATGTTAACGGAAGCGGGATAGCTAAATCTTTTGGGTCCCATCGTGCAAACTGGGTCGTATCTGCCGGGAACGGAAATCCTGGAGGAGGCGTTGGAGAAACCTGTTGTCGCATTACTAATCCTAAGACATACGCTCCGCTGGTTTCTATCGAATAATATCCGGCAATCGTCATCGTGATGGTATAAGGCGGAAATGCAAGAGTCGTCGTACCTTCATAGCATTGTGTTGCCGTTGGAAATGAATCTGCGCCAATATGTCCTGACGGAAGATAATAATTTTGATATTCCGAATCTGCTGTTGCAGCAATATTAATAGTGCTGAAATCGAATGTTTGCGCCGATGATGAGGCTGTCCCTAAATCGAAATTGCCGCCGAGCGTATCATCAATACTGAGCCATTGTGTATTGGTGATTGCAGTATCAATATCGGTATTGGAAATAGTGATTTGCGCCATTGTTGCCACCGGCATTGAAACGAACAACATGCACACAAAAAAAATGTAGTAGCATTTTTTCATGAGTATCCTCATTAAATTCTTTGGAATGTCTAAAATTATTTCTCCGGTGATGCATTCCGTTCAGCAAAGGAGAACTTCCATCATTGAAAATAACGGACGGTACGTAATGTAGGAGAAATGGGAAAGTAACCAATACCCCATTTGGGGTATTTTACGAGGGGGAAAAAAAGAATGTATGCTATTGCCTCCGCCACCCGAATTTTTTCAAATCTACGGTGTCGTTCTTAAATACAATGCCTTCCTGCTCAAGCAACTGCCGTTGTAGCTTATGGCTGGAGCTTCTTTTTCGAAATGAAATTTTTCCCTGCGAGTTAATCACACGCTGCCATGGCACGGGAACGCCGGACGGCAAATTATGAAGCGCGTACCCGACAAACCGCGCATGGCCCGGCAGCCCGCACAGCTTCGCGATTTGTCCGTATGTGGCTACTTTCCCTTTCGGAATGATTCTCACCATTTCCCAGACGAGCGAGTAGGGAGTAGTTTTTTTGGCGGCTATTCTTTTTTCTCCTTGATACCAACTATTGCGAGCCGGGTCGCCTCCCGGTTCACTGCTAACCGTGTAATGCTGGTGATACCATCGCCGCTCACGTCGGCAATTTCGACCCATGTAGCGTCGCTCTCCGGATTGAATTTATAAATTGTCGAGCCTTTTGCCATCAGCAGCGTCCTGTTTGGAAGCCAGACAAAATCTTCGCTCCCTTGCAGCGTTTGCGCGATGGTTGCCGTGCGTTTCAAATCGAAATTGAATGTCCGGATGAGCCAGGTGGAATCATTTTCTTTCGCAACGTAGCTCATCGCATTTTCTCCGGGAACGACATGGAGCGACCTGCCGATATTATTCGCGATGGTAACCGGCTTTTCGTTTCGAATATCTGTAAGCAGAAGCAAGTTCGGTTCCCCAAGAACGAACAGCGCGACCCAGAAGCTATCTAACCAGCAATGATACCCGACAGGTTTAATGCCTTTCAGAACAAGCTCAGGGTTGGTTCCATCGAGATTAAATTTCCATAATCGCTGCGTCGAATCTTTCTCCACCCGCACGACGGAAAAAAAGCGTTCATCAAACATCACTGTCGGAGAGTATTCGCTCTCTTCCGTGCTTGTAACTCTCACTGTCGAATCTTCTTCAATATCATGCCGGTAGGTATCCGCTTGTATCGTATCGCGTATAGAAGTAAAATAAATGCTTCTTCCATCCGGCGAGAAGGAGGGTTGGTTATCATACCCCTCGCGGTTGGTAATATTCATCGGCTTGCCGATGGTTACATCACCCTCTTCGATTGTAAGGTTTGCCAGGAATATTTCGGTATCGGGGAGACCTTGAGAATTACCGACAGAATAGATGAATAAAAACAGAAGCAGTAGTATAGTCATGGTTGTTTGTACTTGGTACTTGGTACTTGGTACTTTGTTCTTTGTCATTGGGGAATTTACAATGATAACCAAAAATACCCAATGGTTTGTCATTCTGAATTACGCTTTAGCGTGATGAAGAATCCAATCATCGAAATTGTTGCAAATTTAAGCAAAGGGTGGTTCCAAAAACTAGAGGAACCTGTCATTCCGAACCCCAGCTTCATCGGGGTGAGTCCGCCGGGGCGGATCAACGCCTCAAGGGGTTCAAATTCCTCAAGTATTGAGATTCCTTCCCGCAAGGCGGGACTTCGCTCCATCGGAATGACAGTCAGACTGAGTTTTTGGAACTACTCACAATCTCTTAAAAAATAATTTTCCCGCCCATCCCAATGCTCGGATAGACCCCGGTGGCGCCGTTGTACGGGTGCTTCATTATTATTACGTGTGCTTCCAGGTAATAAATTTTATCTTCTCCTGCCGTAATACCGACAAAAGGGTCGTAAAGAATGAAGAATTTCGTATCCTTCATCTCTGTGGGGAGAGCTACGCTATATCTCTTGATATCCGAAACAATGAAATATGTTTTCAACCCGGCATACAACGTTATAATGACGTCAGAGAGTAAGCCCTTTTTACTACTATCCACCGGTTGTGGTGCCATTTTAACCCTGTTAGAATAAAAAATGCCGGGCGCTATCGCTGCTGTCCTATAATTCCAGTAATCATCTCCTTGCGAATATCCTGCAAGCTGTCCCATCAAGGAAACACTAAATGCGACATTTCGTCTAGCGGCTTGCGGCGTCATGCGATATTTCGCGTTTAAAGCCATTCCAACATCATAGTAGCTTGCCCGCTGCTTAAAACGGAAGACTGATAGAAGAGATGAGTTCCAGAGAGAAACACCGACATCCATATTCTCACGTACTCCCGTTTGAAAATGCGCTTCAATCGGAACCCAAGAATACGATTCACCTTCTCTCGATGAAAGAGAATCTATAAAAATGCTTTTAATGTCCAATCCCAATGACGAACCAAGCGCAATGCTTGAATTTCCTTCTCCTAATGTTTCCGCATCCTGAAGCTCTAAGAAACTGATCCCTGCACATCCGGAAAAAATTATCAAAGCACTTATACAGAGAATGTTTGTAATATAAATTGATACAGCATTTGTCAAGTCAAATACTCCTCTCCCCGAGTTGTTGTTAAATTATTGAGCTATATGCTTCCTTAAAAACTTTTTCGCTTGGTACGGTCATGACTTTCTTTTTCATTATTTCCTGATAACGTCGTTCAGCTTCTTTTATCCATAATTTCTCGACCTCGTCGTCCACGGTTTCATCCAGGCTTGAAATGAGCTTTTCGGCGAGTGCGGCGCGAGAAGAAACCGGAAGTCCCAGAAGTCTTAATGCAAGTTCTTTTTCTGCTTTTGACATAGTGCAATCCTTTCTATTAGTAGTATAATAAATTTACACCACTTTCACCATAAAATAATTCTTCCCGCCTTTCCGCAGCAGCACAAATTTGCCGTGGATGGTCTCATTCATGGAAATTTTTTTGTTCGCTTCCGGCGCGCGTACATTATTGACGTAAATCCCTCCCTGCTCGATTGCCCGCCGCGCATCGCTTTTAGATTTTGCCATCTGCGCCTGCACCAACAAATCGGCAAACGGCATTCCTTCCCCTTCAAGACTCGCTTTTGAAATTTCCACCGATGGCACATCGCTGAAAATGTCAACCAATTCCGCATCGGTCACATCGGTAATCTCCCCGCCAAAGAAAATCTTCGAGGCTTTTAATGCCTGCGCGAGAGCGGTTTCATCATGGACGGTTCGGGTTACTTCCCGGGCGAGCGTTGTCTGCGCCTCGCGTTTTTCCGGCGCGGCTTGCATTGAAGCCTCAAGCTCTGCAATACGCTCCTGAGCCAACAGCGTGAAAAATTTCAAATATTTCATCACGTCGGCGTCAACCGTGTTGTACCAGAACTGGTAGAACCTGTACGGCGAGGTTCTCCCCGCATCGAGCCATACCGTTCCGCTCTCCGTTTTGCCGAATTTTGTGCCTGTGGATGTTGTGATTAACGGGAAAACAACTCCATGCGCCTCGGCGCCTTTCTTTCTTCGTATCAAATCCTTGCCCGCAACGATGTTGCCCCACTGGTCGCTTCCCCCCATTTGAAGCGTGCAGCCATACCGCTCGTACAGCTCGAGAAAATCGTACGATTGCAGCAGCGAGTAGCTAAACTCGGTAAACGACATCCCCTGCTCCTGCTCAATCCGGTTCTTCACGGAATCCTTCGCGAGCATCTCGTTCACGGAAAAGTTTTTCCCGATGTCGCGCAAGAATTCCATCATCGTTACTTTGGTCAGCCAATCCGCGTTGTTGACAAGCGTTGCCGGGTTCTCTTTAGTGTTGAAATCTAAAAACTTTGCAAGCTGCTTCTTAATCCCCTCAAGGTTCGCCTCGATTTCTTCAAGCGATAATAATTTTCGCTCCTGCGTTTTTCCGCTCGGGTCTCCAATCATCCCCGTGCCGCCGCCTGCGATAGCTATCGGCGTATGCCCGCAACGCTGCAAATGCACTAATCCCATAATCGGCAGCAGCGAGCCGACATGCAGAGACGGGGCAGTCGGGTCAAACCCGATATACCCTCTCACATTCTTGTTCGATTGAAAATGTTCCTCCACTCCCGCAGTTTTGGAGTGAATCAATCCCCGCCATTCCAGTTCTTGTAAAAA
Source organism: Bacteroidota bacterium (assembly GCA_004322375.1). Lineage (GTDB taxonomy): Bacteria > Bacteroidota > Ignavibacteria > UBA10030 > SZUA-254 > FW602-bin19. The sequence continues at coordinate 1,804 of SCUC01000106.1, read as the reverse complement.
ATTTTGCATCCGGTTCTTTGTGATTTGTTAGTCGTTAGTGGTTAGTTGTTATTGGTCATTTGTGTCTTTGCTTCAATTATCTTGCATCTCGCAGTGTAGCGAAGATTCGCCTCCGGCGAACTGCATCTCCAACACAAATAACAGATAACCTTTTTTAATTTTGCATTGAATTCTATTCCCATTCAATCGTCGAGGGTGGTTTCGAGCTGATGTCATATACCACGCGATTAATTCCGCGCACTTCATTGATAATCCGATTGGAGACCTTTGCCAGCAGTTCGTGGGGAAGCTGCGCCCAGTCCGCTGTCATGCCGTCAATGCTGGTAACTGCGCGCAAAGCGACGACATTTTCATACGTGCGCTGGTCCCCCATTACGCCGACAGTTTGCACAGGAAGCAGGACGGCAAACGCCTGCCAGAGCGATTCGTACAATCCCGCTTGATGAATCTCGCTGAGAAAAATAGCATCTGCCTCGCGCAAAAGCGTCAGCTTTTCCTTCGTAATGTCACCGACAATTCGCACGGCAAGCCCGGGTCCGGGAAATGCGTGACGAATAATAAATTCTTCCGGCAGCCCAAGCGCGCGACCGACCGAGCGAACTTCATCCTTAAACAGCTCGCGAAACGGTTCGATCAGCTTTAGATTCATCCGTTCCGGAAGTCCGCCCACGTTGTGGTGCGTTTTTATTTTGTGCGATGGTCCCCGGAACGACGTTGATTCGATAACATCGGGATACAACGTTCCCTGCGCGAGAAATCCGACGTTTCCGATTTTGTGAGCTTCCTGCTCGAATATCTCAATGAAGGTGTTCCCGATGATTTTTCGTTTCTGTTCCGGGTCGGTAATGCCGTTCAATCGTGTAAGAAATATTTCAGTCGCATCAACATAATCCAGATTGAAATGATACGTGTCGCGATACAACCGCACAACATGCTCGCTCTCACCTTTCCGCATCACGCCATTGTTGATATGAATGCAAAAAAGCCGGTCGCCAATCGCTTCATGAAGCAGCACGGCAAGAACGGAAGAATCCACGCCTCCGCTCAGCGCGCACAAGACGTTTTGATTGCCGACAAGAGAACGAACTTCTTCTTTTTCCTGCTCGATGATAACGCCGGCATTCCATCCGCCCGCACAGCCGCAAATTGTCGTAACAAAATTGCGGAGGATTTCTCTCCCTTTGATTGAGTGCACTACTTCCGGGTGAAATTGAACTCCGAAAATTTTTCTCTCCTTGTTTCGTATCGCACAGATGGGAGAGTTTGCCGTATGGGCAATTCTCTCAAATCCGCCGGGCAACTTTGTCAGGTGATCGCCATGGCTCATCCACACAGTTGTTGACGGGCCTTCAATTCCCGCGAACAAATCCGTCGCCTCATCAAGCAAAACTTCTGCGCGCCCATACTCCCGTTTCGCGGAGCGGTCAACCTCGCCGCCAAGCTGGTAAGCAATAATCTGCAAGCCGTAGCATATTCCTAGAACGGGAATTCCCAAATTCAATATTTCAGGGGATGAATGCGGCGCATCGGGTGCATAGACACTGGAAGGACCGCCCGAGAGAATAATGCCTTTGGGCTGTAATTCTCTTATGTTTTCAACCGGGTAATTGAACGGGTGCAATTCCGAATACACCCCCAGTTCCCTGATTCTCCGTGCAATTAATTGAGAATACTGGGAACCGAAATCAAGAACAAGTATAGTTTCTGTATGAATCATCAGGAAAGAAGATAGAGAAAACTTGTGTGATTTGAAAAAGTGTCCAGGATTACCATCCCAGGTTCGCGGCGATATGCAAATTACTCT
>SCUC01000105.1 GCA_004322375.1 Bacteroidota bacterium | reverse complement strand
AAAGAATTTGAGACCGTTACCCGACGGGGATTTCGACTGCTTTGCGCGGCTCATCAGGTAGGAAGAAATAGAAGGAGTGATGTAATATTTTCCCGCATGGACGTTTTGGATACAATCGAGAATATCGGGGATGGCGCTATTTTTTAGCACATACCCCATTGCTCCCGCATCCATCGCGCAGTTGAAGAATGTTTCTTTATCGTGCATGGTCAGCATGATAATGTCCACCGGAAGCTGACGTTGCTGCACTTTCAGCGCGACGTCGAGTCCATTCATCACCGGCATTTCAATATCAAGGATGGCAATGTCCGGTTTTTGCTCCTCGATATATAGTAATGCTTCGTTACCGTCCCCTGTCTCTTTGACAACCTTAAGGCTTGGTTCTCCTTCAATCACCTCTTTCAATCCTTTTCTGAAAAGCGGATGGTCATCTGCAATGAGAATCGTTATCGTCTCGTTCATGATGAGAACGCCTTGGCTGCTGCCGGTACAATAAGATGAAGCTGTGTTCCTTTGCCCGGGCTTGTTTCGATGAAAAGTTGAGCATGAATTGCGCGCGCGCGGGCATGCATACTCGAGAGACCTAATCCCTGTTCACTGGTTTCCATAAACCCTTTCCCGTTATCAGTAACAGTGAGATGAATTGAACGTTCTTTTTTGAATATAGTGATTGTCACTTCCGTTGCTTTGGAGTGTTTGATGACGTTATTCAACGATTCCTGCACAATGCGGAAAATATGCATTTCGGCTTCTTTCGAAAACGTAGCGTCAATCTGCTCGAAGCTCAGACAGATTCGAAGAGAGGATGTTTCTTCTACGCGAGCTGCCAATGTTTTGATTGCCTGCCATACGCCAAACCTGTCAATCTCCGTCGGTCGAAGATTATGAGAAATCTCCCGTATCTGCTTCACCGTTACCTCTGAAAGAGAGGAGATATCGTCAAATCGTTTTTGCGCATCTTCCAATACTTTCGATTTCCGCATACCAAGCTCGGACATGTTCATGATAATCAGCAATTGCTGACCGATGCTGTCGTGCAACTCTGATGCAATGCGTTTTCGTTCGGCTTCTGTTTGCTCCATAAGATGATGAGAAAATGTTTCCCGCTCCTGTTTTGCGCGACGCAAATGTATATACCGCGAATGGGCAAGTCCGAACGCAGTGCCGCTGATAAGAAGAACCGATAGCGTCATAAACCACCACGTTTTCCATATAGGAGGAATAATGGTGAGCACCAGAGATGCGCCGACGGTATTCCAAACTCCATCGTTGTTTGCCGCTAAGACAGTAAATGTATATTCGCCGCCCGGAAGCCCGGTATAATACGCCTCTCGCCGTGTTTCTGCATCTATCCAGGTTTTATCATATCCTGATAGCATGTATCTGAAACGCACGTTCTTCGGCTCGATAAAGCTAGGAGCAGTATAGGTAATAACGATTATATGTTGTTCTGGTCCTACGGAGAGAGCCGGAGAAAACGGAATCTCTTTTTGGTCTACTGTTATTTTTTCTATTGTAACGGGGAGAACGGTTGTATTCAATCGTACATCGGCGGGATTAATACAGGCAACTCCTGCGACGGTAGGGAACCAGAGTCGTCCATCGGATGATTTTAGTGCATTCGGCTGGAATCCTCCGTTGGTCTCTACGTTGTGCAATCCATGGTCTTTTCCGAATGAGATAGATGAAACTGTTGTTCGTTTCCCGGCGGCAACATCATTCAATTCCTGTTTTGCAACACGAAAAATTCCACGGTTGCATCCCATCCAGAAAAATCCGTAATCATCTTCGAGAATATGTGATACAAGATTATCAAACATCCCTTCATTTGTTGTGAACGAAATAAACTTTCCGCGTTCAAATCTAGCAAGTCCCCTGCCGTACGTTCCTATCCATAATACACCGCTGGTGTCTTCATATAGCGCGCGAATAGAATTTGCGGACAAACCATTGTTCATCGTGTACGCTGTGAATTTCCCTTCGCTGAATTTGTTCAACCCGTTTGATGTTCCAATCCAGAATTCCCCATTTCTACGTTCGACGATTGCTCGCACATCATTGCTGGCAAGTCCGTTGGCGGTTGAATAATGTGTAACAGAATCGTTCGATAGATGAAATAGTCCATCGTCATGTGTGCCAAACCATAATGTCTTGTTTCTATCTTCAACCACAGAGAGTACAGCGGCGGCATGTATTCTCGGTTCTTGCGCAAGGCGAATTGGCTCACCGATTTCATTGAGATTACATGTATATAATCCGCCGCCCCACGTCCCCAACCACAATGTTCTCTTTGAATCTTCAAGCGCCGACCAAACACACTCATTGAACATATATGGAAATCTATGTTGTTCAATGGTATTACTGCTGTTGATGATGTTGAATCCACCACAGTTTACTCCATAAACAATTGACCCATCGTGTAATTTTGAAATTGACGTAATATTATTGATGGCGCCTGCTTCCCTAACCGTGAAGACGCTGAAGAGCGTTTTTTGAATACAAATCAAACCCTCAGTGTGCGTGCCAAGCCATAGGTTTTCTTCCTTATCCTGGAACATAGACACTATTCTGTTTCTCGAAATTATATCCTGGCTGGAAAAGGAAGTAAAGAATTCACCATCAAAACGCAAGAGGTCGCCATCCGTTGCTATCCACAGATTATCTTCGGAATCTAATAATGTCATGCGAATAGAATATGAAGTAAGTCCATCTTCCAGCTTGTACCTTTTGACTACTGCATTACCTTGAAATTTAAATAGCCCCTCGGTTGTAGCCACCCAGCAATACCCTTGTTTATCCCAAACCGGTGAGCAATTTAATGCCAGCTTATAATCCTGGAACACCAACGGTTGCTCGGAATGAAATGTGTTCTTCTTGTATGACAAAATATTATCGAGCGATACATAAAGAAGATAGCCCTCAGGTGATATGGAAAGATAGTACTTTGTGGGAACGCTATCTTGAAATGAATAAATAGTAAACATTCCGTTGTTATATCGCGTAATGGTATTATTATCATGACTTAACCAAATACTCCCGCTACTATCCTGCACCAAGTCTGGGACTGAATTATTTGCTATTCCATCCTTCGTAGTAAATACCGAAAACATTCCCTCCCGGAATGTCATTACTCCGCCATCTTCCGTGCCAATCCATAATGTTCCTTTTTTATCTTCGAGTAAGCATAAGACCCTGTCGGAAAGCATTGCAGGCGTATTGCTGCGATTATAGACTTTGAATTTCACTCCATCGAAACGCGCTAAACCCCCATACGTTCCTAACCAAAGGAACCCATCGCGTGTTTGCATGATTGCAACCACACTGTTTTGCGGTAATCCCTCATCAATTCCCCACGTGGTAATTTTATACTGAGAAGGATATCGCGATAATGCAGATCCTTGTTCAGAAAATATTCTTCCGAAGAAAAGAATAATCAACGGTACGCAAAAAAAACTCCGGGCTATCCATTTCATAATTTTGCTATTAAGCATCGCTCACACGAAAGAGTTGAGAAGCATTCGTTATTAACACTGGTTGAACAGTAAAAATGAGGTTGGTAAGAACAAGGGAAAGAATGATAGCAGACTGCACAGGGGAATGTACTAACAGAAAAGGAACTATGCAAAAAAAGAACCGGATAGCATTGTTACAATATTATGTTTTTTGAATACTAACACCTAACGCTCGGTTCTGCCTATCTACGGTTCTTAGAAACTGTTTGAAAACTAGAAGAATAGCCGAAAAGCCCTTTAGTATCTTTCCCGCCTGTCTGCCGCAATAGAATATTTCCTTTACGCCTGAAAAAGGCTTAGAAAACAAACAATGACTGTTTGTTAAAAAAGAAATATTTTTTTTAATCTCTATTGACTTTTTCCTGTTGATTTAATACATTACCCGCTAAAGGCGGCATTCTTATCATTATTCCTTCTGTTCTTGACATGGCGCTGCATTGTTACTCTAATGTGTAACGCCTGGATGTAAGGAACGATTCAATCGAAGAATCATTCTTACTTTATTGACTAACCTTTTTCCTTTCAGCGCGCATGAGCAACTGCACACTGTACATTGGACAAGCACAC
>SCUC01000104.1 GCA_004322375.1 Bacteroidota bacterium | reverse complement strand
AATTTATTATTCGCGCAACGAGGCAGGCAATCAACGATTGAGTGATTTCATCATCTATCCGGTTCAAAATCCGGTAGAATTGAAGAACGTGTTAACGTTATCACTGGGTCTTAAAATTCAAGTTGTTAAAAGAAGAATTTTGTACATGTACAAGACGACGCGGATACATATTGATGATGTTAAAGAACTAGGAGCGTTTTTGGAGTTTGAAGTTCCGGTTGAAAACTCGGAACAAGAAGCGCAGGGAATCATGGATTTATTAATATCTGAATTTGCTATAACGGGAGAGGATTTTATTAAAGAATCGTATTCGGATATGTTATTAAAGCGTTGATTACCTTGATGTTATGATTATTGTAAGATATTTTTGCAGAATGTAAGTATTTTTGCTATATTATTAACCCAATTTGGGGGGAAATAGCTAAGTCCACTTTAGGTGGACCATCGCATAATGATGTAAAACAAAGAAAAATGCGGGAATAGCTCAGTTGGTAGAGCGCAACCTTGCCAAGGTTGATGTCGCGAGTTCGAGTCTCGTTTCCCGCTCAAGAATGCAAAAGTAAAAATGCCTACGGCTCGTAGAGAAAAAGGAAAAAGAGCTCTCTCTCTTTTCTTTGTGTAGAACGCCTTTTTTTTTACTTTTGCATTTTTTCATTTTGTCCCTAAAACGCCGGGGTGGCGAAACTGGTAGACGCACAGGACTTAAAATCCTGTTCTTCGCAAGGAGAGTGTCGGTTCGATTCCGATCCCCGGCACAGGAAATAAGAAAAAAGTAGTGGTATGGGCTCTTAGCTCAGTTGGTTAGAGTACTACCTTGACATGGTAGGGGTCATAGGTTCGAATCCTATAGAGCCCACACATTTCTTCATGGGGTGGTTTAATACTTACCCCATTGAATAATTCTGAGATTGGAATTTATGGAAAGAGGTGTTTTAGCGTTCCGACTGCGGGGGCGCTCTACGAGCAGTAGGCAGTCGGGAGCAAGATTTTTTTCATTTTGTCTTTTTAATTTTTAATTGATTGGCGCCGTACCCAAGTGGTAAGGGAGAGGTCTGCAAAACCTTTATGCAGCGGTTCGAATCCGCTCGGCGCCTCGACGTATGGCAATTAAGCTTACATTTCCTGACGGTAACGTTAGAGAATACAACGAAAATATCACAGGCGCTGAAGTCGCTCAGAGCATCAGCTCTGGGTTAGCGCGCGAAGCGCTCGCTGTTGAAATCAACGGCGAAGTATGGGATTTGTCGCGCGCGATTTCCGCTGATGCTAAGATTAAAATTCTCAAGTGGGATTCAGAAGGGGGTAAATACGCGTTTTGGCATAGTTCGGCGCATTTGATGGCTGAAGCAGTGGAAGCGCTTTTCCCGGGAACGAAATTCGGTATCGGTCCTCCAATCGAGGAGGGATTTTATTACGATATTGATATGAATGGCCATTCGCTTTCGCCGGAAGATTTGCAGCGCATCGAAGAGAAAATGTATGAGCTCGCGAAACGTGATGTCCCCTATATCCGTGAAGAAAAAAAGTGGGAAGATGCCATCGAGTATTTCAAGCAGAAGGGGGATCCCTATAAATTGGAGTTGCTTGATGAATTGAAGGGTGAGACGATTACGTTCTATCACTCAGGCAACTTTACAGATTTATGTTATGGACCGCACCTCCCCGCTATGGGTAAAATAAAAGCCATCAAGCTGTTAAGTGTCGCAGGCGCGTATTGGCGTGGAAGCGAAAAGAACAAAATGCTACAACGCATTTATGGCGTAACGTTTCCGACAAGAAAAGAGCTTGATGATTATGTCACGCGTATCGAAGAAGCGAAACGCCGCGACCACAGGAAGCTGGGGAGAGAATTAGAGCTATTCGCGTTTCATGATGTCGCACCGGGCGCGCCCTTCTGGCTGCCAAAAGGGATGATAATCTTCCGCGAGCTGGAAAAATTCATTCGCGAAGAACTCGATAAACAGGAATATTTAGAAATCAATACGCCGATTCTTGTAAAGAAAGATTTGTGGGAACGTTCCGGACATTGGGCGCATTACAAGGAAAATATGTTTTGCTTTGAGCAGGAAGGAGAGACGACGTACAGTCTCAAGCCGATGAACTGCCCTGAAAGCACGTATGCGTTTAATTTCAAAACACGAAGTTACCGGGATTTGCCGTTGCGATTTTCCGAGATTGGGAGATTGCACCGGAATGAAGTTTCCGGAGCGCTAGGTGGAATGTTCCGTGTCCGCCAGATCACGATGGATGATGCGCATATTTACTGTCGCCCCGACCAGATACTTTCGGAAATCAACAATCTTATCGGTCTGGTAAAAAATGTGTATCACATTTTCGGGTTGGAAGCGCAGTTTAAGCTATCTACCAAGCCCGATGGCGCGATGGGCGATGCCGCACTCTGGGAACAGGCAGAAGCCTCGTTAGCCCGCGCTCTCGAAAGCAACGGTTTAGCATACACTGTAAAAGAAAAAGATGGCGCATTTTACGGTCCTAAAATTGATATTCAGATTAAAGATGCCATCGGCAGAGAATGGCAGGTCGCTACCATTCAACTCGACTTCGTGATGTTGCCGGAACGATTTGAGCTTGAATATGTTGCGGAGGACGGAACACGCAAACGTCCCGTTGCAATTCACCGGGCGATATTCGGCTCGTTTGAGCGGTTCATTGGCATTATTACCGAGCATTTTGCCGGGGCGTTTCCTGTTTGGTTATCGCCGGTTCAGGTTGCGGTGTTGCCGATAACCGACAACCAAAAAGAATATGCTGAGAAAGTTGTACAGACATTGAAAGCCAACAACATTCGCGTTGAGCTGGATGAACGTAACGAAAAAGTGAATTTCAAAATTCGAGAATGGGAAACCAAAAAAGTCCCGTACATGCTCGTTGTCGGCGCGAAAGAGCAGGAACACACAACGGTCTCTGTTCGCCAGCATAAGCATGGCGATAAGGGAGCGATGGCTCTCGCTGAATTCGCTGAAAAAATTAAACAGGAATATTTATCAAAATCATTACCAGCATAGGAGACTAAGTATCAAAGGAGAACCTCAAGTCCGAGTAAACGAAGAAATTAGAGCTCCAAGGATTCGTGTTATTGACGAATCAGGTCAATTAGGCGTTATGTCGCCCGACGAGGCTCTTCAGATCGCGCGAAAGCAAGGACTCGATTTGATTGAAATCGTTCCGAATGCCCAGCCCCCTGTTTGCAAGGTGATGGACTTCGGTAAATACAAATACGAGCAGTCGAAAAAAGACCGTATCCAGAGAAAACACCAGCAAGTCACGTTGCTGAAAGAGCTTCGGTTCCATCCCAACACGGATGACCACGATGTTGAGTTTAAGTTGCGTCATGCAAGAAAATTTCTTGACGATGGACATAAAGTTAAAGCGACTGTCGTCTTCAAGGGGAGAGAAATGACCTATACCGATCAGGGAAGAGTAATCTTAGCCCGGATCGTAGAAGCGTTAGCAGATTGCTCAAAGGTTGACCAGGAAGCAAAATTAGAAGGTCGCAGCATGACGTTGATACTCGCTCCGGAACGCGGAACAAAGAAAAAAATAAGCAAGCCAAAAGAATCACAACCATAAAATATTATGCCAAAACAGAAATCAAATTCAGGCGCAAAAAAGCGGTTCAGACTTACCGGCAGTGGAAAAGTAAAACGCCGGAAAGCATACCGCAGCCACATTCTTACGTCGAAAACGACAAAGAGGAAACGTCATTTACGCAAACCCACTTTAGTCGCTCCGACAGAAGATAAAAAAATCAAAATTTTAATTCAGAAGTAACTGTTACCAGGAAACTATCATGCCACGTTCACAAAATAAAGTCGCTTCGCATCGAAGAAGGAAACGAATCCTCAGTCGCGCAAAAGGGTATTGGGGAACCAGAAGCAAAGTCCTTACCGTTGCCAAGCATCATATAGATAAAGCAGGTCAGCACGCATATCGAGACCGAAGGAAAAAGAAACGCGATTACCGTCAGCTCTGGATTGCCCGCATTAACGCAGCGGCGCGCATGTACGGCACGACATATTCTCGCTTGATTAACGCCCTCCACAAAAAGAGCGTTGACATCAACCGAAAAGTGCTTGCCGATTTAGCTGCTCGCCATCCCGGCGCGTTCGCGGAAGTTGTTAAATTCGCGACAGCGTAGGTTGCAATAACCCATCCCCTTACTCCCCTTCCCTTGATGAGCAAGAGAAGGGGAAAACAATATTAGCAACGTGTAGAAAATTTGTTGGTAAGATGGGTGCAAGAAACATTATTTCACCCCCATCGGTACCTCATTCCAATAAGTAGATGGGAACTCGAAAGATATTTTCTGATAAAGCGACGCAATGCATGAAGCCATAGAAACCTTAAAGCGATCAGCCCTCGCAGAATTATCTACATCGGGCGATCTCCAAGCTCTTGAACATTTCCGTATCAGCTATCTCGCGCGTAAAGGACAAATCGCCGAGCTATTTGATAAACTAAAGGATGCTCCTCCCGAACAGAAGCCCGCGCTTGGTAAGGCTTTAAATGAAATGCGCCGTTCTATCGAATCACAATTCGAAGAAAAAAAGGCTCGCCTCGAAACAGGGCAAAAGAAAAAATCCATCCATCTCGATTTAACGCTTCCCGGATTACGCCCGTGGGTTGGCTCGAAACATCCCATCACGCAGACCCTCGACGAAATAAAACGCATTTTTCTCGGTATGGGATTTCAGGTCGAAACAGGTCCTGAAATAGAGGATGATTATCATAATTTTGGCGCGTTAAATTTTCCGCCGGATCATCCTGCCCGCGACATGCAGGATACATTTTTCATTTCTAACGATGTTGTTCTGCGCACGCATACGTCTCCCGTTCAGATTCGCGTTATGGAAACACAAAAGCCTCCCATTCGCGCTCTTATTCCCGGCAGGGTGTATCGCAACGAAGCTATTAGCGCACGCAGCTATTGCCTCTTCCATCAGGTTGAAGGATTATACGTTGATACGAACGTCACGTTTGCTGAACTAAAAGGTACGTTGGTGGCATTCGCGAAGCAGTTTTACGGGAGCAGCTTAAAATACCGATTCCGACCAAGTTTCTTTCCGTTTACGGAACCAAGCGCAGAAATGGATATTACTTGTTTTCTTTGCAAGGCAAAAGGCTGTCGCGTATGTAAAAATACCGGATGGCTTGAAATTCTCGGCTGCGGGATGGTTGACCCCAATGTGTTTCAGTCTGTGAACTACGATCCGGAGATGTACACCGGATATGCTTTCGGCATGGGGATAGAGAGGATTGCGATGTTACGATACGGGATAGATGACATCAGAATCTTATTCGAGAATGACATTCGATTCTTGTCTCAATTCTAAGCGACAAAAGAGTTTATGAAGATTTCCCTCAAGTGGTTACAACAGTATGTTGAGTTGACAGTAGCTCCTGAAGACCTGGCGCATCGTCTAACGATGGCTGGGTTTGAAATTGAAGATATTGAGTATCAGGGTTCTGTTTATGATAAATTTGTCGTCGGTGAAGTTCTCGAAGTCAATAAACATCCCAAAGCGGATAGACTTACTGTTTGTAAAGTAAACACCGGAACCGAAGTGGTGCAGATTGTCTGCGGCGCGCCAAACGTTGCTGTTGGGCAGCGCGTTCCTGTTGGGTTGTCGGGAGCAGTAATTCCCCATAATCAGCATGATCCGGAAGGCAAACCATTTGCATTATCCCATGTAAAATTGCGCGGCGTTGATTCGTTCGGGATGATATGCTCCGCACATGAGCTTGGCTTGGGCGATGATAAGGACGGAATTATGGTGTTCGATGCTCATGCGAAGGTTGGCGCTCCGCTTGCCCAATACCTTGGAAAAGATGACATTATTTTTGAAGTTGGAATTACCCCCAATCGCCCCGATGCGATGAGCCATTTTGGCATTGCGCGGGAGGTTGCCGCTCTGCTTGATGTGAAAGCGAATCTCCCAAAGTTTCAGCTCAAAGAGAGTGACGTATCCGTCCAACAACATGCCAAAATTCTTATAGAAGATACCGAAAATTGTCCACGGTACTCCGGCAGAGTAATGTTTAATGTTAACGTGGCCGATTCTCCAAAATGGCTGCAAAACTATTTGCTTGCCATCGGGCTTCGTCCGGTGAATAATGTGGTGGACATAACGAATTATGTACTTATGGAGTTAGGACATCCGCTTCATGCGTTCGATTACGATACTCTTGCCGGAAAAACAATCGTTGTGAAGCGAGCGAAACAGGGAGAAAAATTTACTACGCTTGATCATAAAGAACGCACTTTGACGGGCGATACGCTTATGATATGCGACGGCGAGCGGTCTATCGGCGTGGCAGGCGTGATGGGAGGAGAGAACACGGAAATAACTCATGCAACAAAAAATGTGTTGCTCGAAAGCGCGTATTTCAATCCTGCGAGCATTCGAAGGACTTCCAAATATTTAGGAATTTCAACCGATGCATCTCAACGGTTCGAGAGGGGAGCAAATCCGAACGTTACAACATTCGCGTTGGATAGGGCTACTGCGTTACTACAAGAACTCTGCGGGGCAAAAGTTCTCAAGGGAACCATTGATGTGTATCCTGTACCGGTTAAACCCAAACGCGTGCCGCTTCGAATCGGCAGAACAAATCGTGTGTTAGGAACTTCCCTTACAAAAGATGATATTACAACATTGCTCAACAAGATAGAGCTAACGTCAATCCCATCAACGAATAGCCCGTCGCGGGATGAGGTAATGATAGAAGCGCCAACATTCCGCGTTGATATCGAACGTGAAATTGATGTGATTGAAGAGGTCGCACGCGTGTATGGTTATGATAACATTCAAACCGATGCAAGGGCAAATCTCAGCTTTTATGAACATCCTCCGAAAAAAGATTTTTCGGATGAAATACGCGATTGGCTAATCGGACGCGGCTGCAAAGAAGTTGTTGCAAACAGCATGTGCGATATTGAGACTGCAGCAGTTACATCTAAAGATTTCGTTGAAGTCGCTAATCCAATCAGCAAGGATATGGCTGCGTTACGCACAAGCACAATTCCCGGTATGCTCAACATTGTGAGAAATAACATTTTTCATGGCTCAAAAGATATCAGGCTATTTGAAATTGGGCGGATTTATTTCAAAACCAACAGTCAAGCACACAAGAACTCAGATAGTTTCGTTCCCGGTTATTATGAAGAAAACAGGCTCGCAATAGCCTTTTCCGGGCTTTCCAACCCCCGTCATTGGAACGAACAACCCCGTCAAACGACGCTTTTTGACCTTAAAGGGGAACTTGAAGCGTTTTTCTGTAAACTTTTTCTTGACAATTACAAATTTATTCCGTATTCTACCGATAATTCATTGACGGATAGCGGTCTGGTGATCCATCTTTCGGGCAAGGAAAGCGGGTATGTTGGGAAAATACGCCCCGAAATTATGAAACGTTATGAAATCGAACAAGATGTTTTCGTAGCGGAGATTAGCATACCGAATCTTGAGATTGCCAGAGAGTGTGAACGAACGTATCGTCCGCTACCGAAATATCCGTCAGCGCTGCGAGACGTTGCCATCGTCATAGATGAAGAGATTTCCGTTGAGACATTAACGATGGCTATCCGGGAAAGCGGCGGACCATTATTAAAGCAAATTGAATTGTTTGATATTTACCGCGGCAATCAAATTGCAGCAGGTAAAAAGAGTTGCGCGATTTCCTTAGAGTTTAACTCGGAGGAACAAACGCTCGCTCAAGAACAAATTGATACAATCGTAACAAGTATATTGAATCACTTGCAAGTAACATTGAATGCTTCGCTCAGAACGTAAGAAAGGAATTGTGTGAGTCAACTTCAGATAGAAACCGAAATTCCGGAGTCCCATGAAGTAAATTCTGTTGACGGCTCACTTAAGTCGTTGTGGGATAAAATTCGCTCGGTCATTGAAATCGTCAATCAACTAAGAACGGAGAATTCATCCCTGCTGGAGCGGAACGAACAGCTTACTTCCGAATTACAGAGAACGACGACACAATTTGAAAGTCAGCTGGCATCCCTTCACAGCCAGCATGATCGCGAAGTTAATTCGTTGAAAGCGCAACACGAATCGGCTGCAAGCTCGCTGAAGAAGTATTACGAGCAAGAATTGGTGAAAGTACGAACCGTCGGGGAAGAAGAAATTCATTCTACCCGTACAACACTGGAAACAACGCTCCGCGATACAAAAGTGCAGCTAGAATCGGAAGTGAATACGCTGAAAAACCAGATGAGCGTGAAGGAGCAAGATATGAAACGGCTCCGCGCAGAATACTCGCAGCTTGTGGATGCGAACGAAAATGTCGCATTTACGAAAGAAGAAAAGGAGATTCTGCGAAATCGGATTAGAGATTTAATCGCGAAGATTAATTCACATTTGTAGTATATTACCCACCTCACCCCTGCCCCTCTCCCATCGGGCTTACAGCTCTCGGTAGAGAGAGGGGATTAAGGGGTGAGGGGGGAGAAAAACAACAAGAGTATCAATACAATAGAACTATGCCAACAGACGGAAAAAGCATCAAAGTAAAAATCTTTGGTTCGGAATATCCATTACGCGGTGAAAGCGAAGAACTGACTAAAAAAGTTGCTATTTACGTTGATGAGATGATACAATCCATTCATCAACGCATCCCGGAGCAACCGCCATTAACAGTTGCTGTTCTCTCAGCATTAAATATCACAGAAGACTTGCTGAAAGAGCGAGAAAAGCACCGGTCGTTTTCCACTCTCGTCGAGGGTGAGCTCGATAAAATGCACACCGCTCTCGACGAGTGCTTGCATTCCGCCTGATAGGCGAATACTGTTCTTTCCCATACTAGTGCAGTGTTTAATAAAAACCGCACTTAATGCCAACGTCCTGTTGTACGGGGCGAATGTCAATCATATGATGAATCTGACAAGTGATACGTCTAGGGAACTTGACTCACGAGCATCGTATTGCGGGCCACACCCGGCAACGGGTTGTTTCGACTGATTTTCAGTGCGGGACACAGTGGATACAAGAAATGTTCTGGCGGGTACCCACTGTGCATGTGAAAGAGATTCTTTCAAATGCTGACAGGCAAGTGCGGTTTTTTATTTACTCAAGTTGACTGTTTCTAGGAAATCGTTAAAACAATTTTTTAAATGACACATATAGCAGCCCACGACTTAAGTCGTGGGCTATGCTAAAATCGTCGGCTATACGATACTCACGATACAAAACCGATTCATCGGTTTCAGAGACTGGATTTTTTAAAACGGTCATCGCGAGTTATTTCCATACGTCTATCGAAAACGATTACCCTGAGGGTATTTATGCAAGTTGAAATTATAATCATTATTACAGTTGTTCTTACCGCAATCTCGTTTGGCGCCGGGTGGCTAGTGAATTCCCGCATCGGGCGGAATAAAATTGCCACTGCCGAAGAGCGCGCAAAACAAATTCTCGCCGACGCAGATCGCGACGCCGTAAACATCAAAAAAGAAAAGCTTCTTGAAGTAAAAGATGAGTGGTACAAGAAAAAGCAGGAAGTAGAGCAAGACATCAACCAGAAACGTAGCAAGTTGCAGGCATTTGAACGTCAGCTTGGTTCGCGGGAAGAAAATCTGGAACGGAGAGTCGAGCTTATGGATAGAAAAGAAAAGGAGTTGAATCACCAACGCCGGGAGCTTGATGAGAAAGTAAAGCATCTCGACGAAAAAAATGCGATGGTTCAAAAATTGGTTCAGGAAGAAAACCAGAGATTGGAACGGGTTTCCGGCATGACCCGCGATGAAGCGAAGAAAATGTTGATGGCAAACCTCGTGAGCGATGCCCGTTCAGAAGTGGCGCAAACCATTAAAGAAATCCGGGATAACGCCAAGCTTGAGGCAAAGAAAGAAGCGCAAAAGGTGATTGTGCAGGCAATCCAGCGCGTGGCATCGGATTACAGCGTAGAATCCACTGTCAGCGTATTAAATCTTGGCAGCGATGAGGTGAAAGGACGCATTATAGGCAAGGAAGGGCGTAATATCCGCTCGTTTGAAGGTTCTACCGGCGTTGATGTTATCGTAGATGACACGCCGGAAGCGGTGATACTCTCTTCGTTTGATCCTCTGCGGCGTGAAGTAGCAAGAATCGCTCTCGAACGCCTTGTTGCCGATGGCAGAATTCATCCGGCGAGGATTGAAGAAATCATCGAAAAGGTGAGAAAAGATATTGATGAAGAAATTCTTCACATCGGTGAAAACGCGTTAAGCGAGCTCGGTCTACACGGCGGCGAGGAAGAAGTGCTTCGCCATATCGGGTTGATGAAGTACCGGTGGAGCTACGGTCAGAACCTGCTTGCCCACAGCATCGAGGTTGCGCACCTTACCGGCTTGATGGCAGCGGAACTTGGTATTGACATCAGCCTCGCGAAACGTGCCGGCTTGCTTCACGATATAGGGAAGACAATGAACAAAAACGTTGAGGGACCTCATGCGCTTATCGGTCATGATTTTTTGAAAAAACTTCGCGAGCATCCGATTGTCGTGAATGCAGTCGGTTCACATCACGAAGACATCCCTATGGAACATCCCATCGCCGCTCTCGTGC
The DNA here is from genome assembly GCA_004322375.1 of Bacteroidota bacterium. Classification (GTDB taxonomy): domain Bacteria; phylum Bacteroidota; class Ignavibacteria; order UBA10030; family SZUA-254; genus FW602-bin19. The sequence goes on along the minus strand of SCUC01000104.1, from coordinate 4,321 downwards.
AATCTGCGGACGCAATTAGCGGTGCAAGACCGGGCGCGCGGCGTGAATCTGTAGAAATTTACGCGAAACGGTTGGAGAAGCTTGAGAATCTTGCTAAATCATTTAACGGGGTGGAAAAGACGTACGCCATTCAGGCGGGAAGGGAAATCCGCGTTATCGTAGAGCATGAAAAGATTGACGACGCAATGGCGGATATGCTCGCGAACGACATTGCCACAAAAATCCAATCGGATATGGAGTACCCGGGACAGGTGAAGGTAACAGTGATACGGGAGAGACGTTCGGTCGCGTACGCTAGATAAAGGTATTGAAATTCTAATTTCGAAATCCGAAATACTAAGCAAACACTAGAATCCTAATTACAAAGGATGGTTATGCAAGAAGGTTTAGTTCAATGGACCTTGCTTCAACGACTTGATTATCTTTCAAAGGTTCTTGATTTTAGAGTTGCTGCTAAAAAGGGGCAGCAAATCACAACTGATTTTGGAAGAATTGATTTTGTAGTCGAGAATCCTCAAAAAAGACAGCTTATTGTTGAGCTAGAAACATTACTGGATTCTAAAAGCAAAAGGGAGTATTGTTTTAGCCAGATATTGAATTACAAGCATGTTCGCTATGCTGAGAAAACAGAATATTGTATTTTGTTTGCTCACGAAACGAAGCAATCCGCTCAAACGATTGTACAGGATTTCGGCATCGCCAATAATGTTCTTATCAAGACCTACTCCTTAAATGCAGTAAAAACCATATATACAAATTGTGTAGAGCAACTGAACCAGAACTTTGGACTAACTCTGCCCAAACCTGCCAATTATACAATTTGTTACTTACGCTGGCTCAATAAGATATTGAAGCCGTTTATTGACTATAATAAAGAATATTTGTCCGCTTTGGAAGTGGCAAAATATTTCACATCACACAATACCACTAATTTTCGATGCTACCTTCGTCTTGCTTTAGATTTTGAGATGATTGCAGAGTCTCGAAATTCTTTTATACTTACCTCTAACGGAGAAGAATACACAAAAAGTTTTAATCCTGACATCAATATTGCAACTAATTTATCATCGGTTGATTTGACCGTTGAGCAAAAGAAATTATTGTTGCGTATCATTAGCAATGGGAATTGGACAGCTCATAAAGTCAACATTTTTTGGCTATTGATGTTTCTGGATGTCACACGGGGAGAATGGATTCCCAACATCAAGAATTTTGAAAAGCATAGGCTCGATTTAGTCAACGGCTTATTCAATGTTAGCTATCGTTCCCGAACGATGTATGAGTTCTTAACGTTTGCCTGTAACTGGTGCATGGAGTTAGGATTAGTTGAACGTATCAAAACAAATACAAATTATGATAAAGTATATCTTACCCCATTAGGCATAGAAATCAGCAACATGCTTCAACTTGATTTGCAGCTTAAAAGAAATAGGCTTAATCTCAATTTTAAGTATTTAGAATAATGAGAGACGAAGAACTTACTTTAGAAAAAATATATGAAAAAGTTGGGGAGGAATGCTATCAAATAAACGATCGTTTTACTTTTGATAGAATATTCAAGCAATTACTCCTTGAAGGATGTGACCATGAAGAAGCAAAAGATTTTATGCTCTGCGCTTGTAGCTTAGGTCTCATTCCATTTCAGGAAAGAATAGAAAATAAATCCTATCGAAAAATTTCAGCCGAACCGGATATATTGAGTAAAGATTTAAGGAAATTGCATCTTCAAGCATATAAGAAGATAGCTAAGCAGATAAAACGAGAATTGACGGTAAGTTACAGCGAACTTCTGAATACAATTGGCATCAATCCTGAAGGAAAAAATCATCATCCCAAAAGATAATCTGATCTTAACCATCGCTCTCACCGGCAACATAGGCAGCGGTAAAACGGAAGCGGCGAAGATTTTTTCGCAGCTTGGGGCAAAGGTGTATTATGCTGACTCGATTGCAAAAGAGCTTATGGTTTCCAATGCCCCGGTGAAGAAGCTCATTCAAACCGGCTTCGGAAAAGAATCGTACCTGCCTGATGGCTCGCTGAATCGTTCTCATCTCGCGGACGCTGTTTTTTCGGATGCAAAGAAAAGAGAACAGTTGAACTCCATCGTGCATCCGGCGGTAACAAAGGAGCTGAAAAAAATAATCGAGAAGGAGCGACGCGCAGGAAAATGCAACTTGTTAATTGTAGAAGCTGCTCTTATCTATGAGGCGGGGATTGAGGAGATGTTCGATTATGTTATTGTCGTGCGGGCTGATGAATCTCGATGTATCGAACGAATCGAGAAACGGGACAAGGCTTCCCGTGGCGAGATTTTAAACCGTATGAAGGCACAGATGGATTCTAAGAAAAAAGAGGCGAAGGCGGATTTTGTGATAGATAATTCGGGGGATATTGAAGCGCTTCGCGAAAAGTGCAGGTTTATCTATACTTTAATGCATAATGTCAGCCAACATTCAACGTAGTGCTGAATTAAACACCCCCGTGTAAAATTAAACGCGGAGAACGCAAAGCGCCCGGAGGTAGTGCTCAAGGCTGCTTCCTTTTCATCAGGTTGGCAAACAGATACTTATCCATAAGACCGATCGCGCTAAAAAAGCAGAGAAGAAACACAGTGAGCATGATTCCATTGTTGGTAAAATGGAAAGGAAATATTTTCAGGAGCCAGGTATTTAACTGATGCGTTCCCTGAGAAATCCATGTAGAGACTACTTGATAGGAAGATTTTGTGATGCCAGCGGCATGTGAAAATTCCGTGTTGTTCCATGCTCCCGAAATGTAAAGCGCTCCGGCAATGATTAAAAGGATAATTGTTGCCATGACAAGGGGAGCAAGGTTCGTCAGAACTTTCCATGCGAATGAAGGGGTATCTTTTACGCCAATTGTCGCCATCACGTTATCGGTGAATCCTGTACTAACGTTTACCAATGGGATTCTTTTAATGGCGTGGTTAAATTTCAAGTATATATGGTATCGCTCGGAGCATCGGGAACACTCATGGATATGAGTAGAAACTATCAACCGTTCATTCTCGTTAAGCAGGTTGTCAATGTATTCTTGGAGGTGAAAATCAGAGATATGGTTCATGGTTATAACGATTCTATGGTTTCTACTGCATATTCCTGAGTGAGACGTTGAATGAGGCGTGCTCTTGCCCGAAACAAATGCGTTTTTACAGTGCCTAACGGCAACCGCGTTACTTCAGAAATTTCTTCATAGCTCAGTTCCTGGAAATAGAAGAGCGAAAGTATTGTTCCGTATTTTGGAGGCAGCTCGTCTATTGAAGATTGAATAATAGTTATCAGTTCTTTCGTCTCATAATCGAGCGATGGAACGGAGCTCAGGGAAAGCTCATCAAAGGCATCATCATACTCCTGCTCCCGCACAAACAACTGTTCGCCCTGCCGTTTATTTAGTTTTGACAGACAAACATTGTAAATAATCCGATAGAGCCATGTGCTGAATTTTGAACGTCGTTCAAACTTGCTTAACGCATTATACGCTCGCACGAACGCGTCCTGTACGGCTTCTTCTGCCTCTTCACGGTTTTTTAGTATTCTCATCGCGAGAGTCATGCTCCGGTTCTTGTATTCTTCTACAAGCTGACTATACAGCAGCCTGTTTCCGGAAAGAATTTGTTCGATAATTTCATGTTCAGATGAAGACATTCCTATGTATTTAGTTTGACTTCAAACGCAGGTATTATGTTTCACCGATGAAGATAAAAAGAATTTTTGAGCAGCCAAACATTGTTGGTGAGTGGTTAGTGGTGAGTAAAGAGTAAGTTATCAGTTGATTGTGCTTGAAGGAAGTGAAACCTTGGATTAAAAGATGAAGTCAAATAAGATAAAACTACTTTTTTATTTTGAAAGATTATTATGGATGGTTTAGAAATTGCTGTACCAATAATGTTAGTGTTCTTTTCATCAATTGTGATTATTACCTTTATAACGGCGCGTCATCGCGAGAGAATGGCGATGGTGCAAAAAGGTCTTTCTTCGGATGAGATTAAGGCGTTTTTCACCCGTGAAATTCGACGCGATCCGTATTCTGCATTGAAATGGGGTCTTCTCTGCGTTTCCGTGGGGATTGCAATCGTTGTGGGCAACTTCCTCCATGAATATTACCATACAAATGAAGGTGTAATTATCGGTTTAGTTTGCATGTTTGCAGGCTGCGCTTTGCTTGTATATTATGCGATAGCTTCAAAAAGAGGAATGGTTCCTTAAGATTATTGTGCCACAAATCTGAAGGAGCATCAAATCAATGAATAATTTCACCTTTTCAGGGTTTTATCGTTCCTATTCTTTAGTTTCTGTATCAT
>SCUC01000103.1 GCA_004322375.1 Bacteroidota bacterium | reverse complement strand
AGAAAATGTTTACGTCGCTCTCTCGCCCGTTTGCACTCACTTAGGCTGTACCGTGAGAAGAGACGGAATGGCATTTCGATGTCCGTGTCACGGTTCAACGTACGGAATGAATGGCGCGCTCTTGAAAGGTCCCGCTGAGCATCCGCTTGCTCAATATACTGTGAAATTCCATGAAGATACGCTTATGATAAATTTACCATATTGAAGATGACCGTTTATAAATCTATATTGGAAACCGATGTATTGGTTTAATTTTGTTTGTTTCAAACAGCCCACGACTTAAGTCGTGCGCGGCTTAATGCGTAATTCTTGAAATCGTTTTAGCGATTTCTTAAAAACAGTCAACTTAATACTATGCATACTTTCAATCTTCGTCTTATGATTTTGAACAATCTCCATCAAATTGCTTACAAAAACCGAACGTTTATCTTCCTTTTGCTGTTTACGCTTCCCGGCTCATTCTTATGGTCGCAGGAAAAACCGGATTCTACGCGGCAAAAGCCCTTCGTTCGCGGCGGAGTATATGATAAGCCGTTCGTAACCAATCTTTTCGGTCGAACCGCTATCGGGGGATACACGGAAATGCTGTGGAAACTCGAGCGGGAAGAAGGAATAACCGAAGCAGCAACGTTTGAAGCGCGGAGATTTAATATTTTCCTCTTCTCAACAATTTCCGACCGCCTCCGCTTCTTCACCGAGTTAGAATTCGAGCATGGCACGGAAGAAATCGCGCTGGAATTTGCTGCTCTCGATTTTGAGATTCATCCTTCCCTTGTGTTTCGGGGCGGCGTGATACTCTCCCCTCTTGGCAAATTCAATCTCACACACGACAGCCCGTTAAATGAACTGACCGACCGACCGCTTGTCAGCACGCAAATTATCCCTACCGCGCTTTCGGAAATTGGGATGGGAGTCTATGGCGCTTTCTATCCTTCGCTCAACTCCCGGCTCTCGTATGAAATGTATGCAGTTAATGGATTGCACGAAGGTATCCTTGATAATACGGAAGGGACGCGCATCAGCGAGGGAAAAGGCAATCTTGAAGAAGATAATAATTCATTCCCTTCCATTGTCAGCAGAATTGCATACTCGCCTTTTTCTGAATTTGAAATCGGCGCGTCTGTGCATACCGGTCCCTTCAATCAATACAACGTGGAGGATGTCGCAATTGATGAAAAAAGGATTGTAACCATCGCCGCGCTGGATTGGGAGTTCACTACTCGCGATGTTGATTTCCTCGGCGAATATGCTTACGCCTCTATTGATATTCCTGCACCACTGCTCGGACTCTTTGCAGAACGTCAACAAGGAATATATGCCCAACTCAACTTCCGTTTTGGACGGCAATGGATTTCACTCCTTCCGTCATCATACGTTACCGCTTCCCTCCGCTATGATAACGTAGATTTCGATGCCGACATGAAGGGCGATGCAACCCAAAGACTCTCTCTCGGTTTTAACTTTCGCCCCTCAAGCGACGCGGTCTTCAAGCTCGATTATCATTACGATTGGATGCGCGACAGGCTGAATATTCTCACGCGCGGAATGGGGTTAAATTTCGGGCTGGCAAGCTATTTTTGATAAGTTTGGAAAAATACACATTAACTACTACCTTATTAGGGGAGTTGCAAAACCTCCTAATTGTCATTTAGAGATTCTTCTCTACTAGCCGTAGGCAGATCTCAGTCTATAGATACACCCGACAAACAAAGAACGAAGTACAAAGTACAAATGACCAATGACAAATTACCAATGACTGTAAAATTGCTCTTTTGTCTTTTCGTAATTATCCATGGCGCGTCTGCCCGCCCGGATTCAACAGGACGACCATTCCTCCCCATCGTACTTTCCGACACCAAACAATTTTTCAACGATGCAGGAAACTTTTTCTCCTCGCCTCTCCATTTCTCCGACAACGATTGGTTTGCTGCCGGCGCAATCATTGGAGGTACAGCTTCACTCTTCTTGATTGACGATGAAATGCGCACGGTAATGAAGCATAACCAAACACCCTTTCTCGATGACCTCTCCGATATTACCCGCATCTATGGTGAATCGTATTTCGGTGTTGGGCTTTCCGCCGGAATCTATAGCGTCGGGCTGTTCTCTAAAAATACGGAACTGCGAAACACCGGATTGATGGTGTTTGAATCGCTTGCATTCTCTGCCGCAATTACTCATTCATTAAAAATCATTATCGGGCGAAGCAGGCCCTACACAGAGAACGGCAACGCAGCATTTTCTCCTTTCAAATTTCAGGAAGAACATTGGTCTCTGCCATCGGGACATGCAACCTCAGCATTTGCTATTTCTTCCGTGCTTGCAGGAAGGTTCAACAACACGTATGCTTCGATTGCGTTATACTCGCTTGCAACGCTTACAGCGTTCTCTCGTGTGTATAGCGATGTTCACTGGATTTCAGACGCAGCTTTAGGCTCGGCAATCGGGTATGTCACAGGAAATGCCGTGCTTCAGTTACATAATAAGAATAAGACTGAATCTTCATTCCACTTCCAGCCTGTGCTCAATGGGGTGAGGGTGGATTTTCGATTTTAGAAAAGGATGGTAACAATACTAAATCTCTTCTTATAGCAATTGCTTATTAAGGAACATCTAAATTGTTTTTGTCATTCCCGCGTGCCCAAGGTATTCCTTCTGAAAAAGCGGGTTTACAACTCGTAGAGAATCCAATCATTCTTTCGGTTTCGAGATGCAATGATTGGATACCTGCCTTCGCAGGTATGACAATATGGTTTGTTTGAGTACAACCATGAAATTACTAAGTGTAAATTATTTATGCAATTGCCGTGTGAGGGGTGAGAGGTGTGCAGAACCTACATCAAAAGCTAAACTATTGCGCAGCTACTTCTTGCTGCTCCTGCTTTCTTTCTGAAAAAAAGAACAAATGTAATCCCAGCAGCAACATCCCGATATCCTCAATTACTTTGTTCCATCCTACAGGCGTTGCATGGGATGAGCCGAAACAGCCGCAATCAATATTTAATCCCCGGAAGATAGAGATGGTAATTGCCCCAATAAAAACAAGGAGTAATCCCGAAAGGGCGGCTGAGGATGCGCGCAAGCGAACCCCGGCAACTAAAAACAAGCCGCACGTCAGCTCAATCCACGGAATAACCAGAGCAACCACGTTTACCAGCGAAACAGGTACAAGCTGATAGGCGGCAACGTTCGCGGCAAACACTTCCGGTATCGCGATTTTATCAACGCTGGCGACGATGAAAATCAGCCCAAGAACTATTCTCGAAGCCCATAATATCGCGGGATGTTGTAATATTCTCTCCATGTTCACCCTCAATGTTCAATCGGCATTTCTTCACGCTCCCACCGGTCCCAACCCTCTTCAAACAACAGGAGATGCTTAAACTCAAGCTCGACCATGAACTCCGCCAGTCCTCGTCCCAGGGGACACATGATGTTATTGCAATAGATCGCGACTAAGGTATCGCGCGGGTAACCTGCAAGCTTCTCAAAATACTGGTCAACGGAAAGATATGGAATATTAATCGCTCCCGGCACTCTGCCTTTGCTATACTCTTCCGGTTCGCGGGCATCAAGAATCAATGTTCGTTTTTCTTGCACCAGGCGGGTAAATTGTTCAAGAGAGATTACCCTGATGCCGATAGGCTGAGGCTGTTCTTTTTTTACGACCGGGGCAGACCGTTCTTTGGGCGCTATGGTATCGGTACGTGTTTCTTTAACTGCAGGCAC
>SCUC01000102.1 GCA_004322375.1 Bacteroidota bacterium | reverse complement strand
TTCGTAATAAGTCGCTCATCATCTGGCGAACTTTAACATTATCATCTACAAGAAGTATTTTCATTATCGTATATCCTTTGCTCGTGTCGTTTTGTTGGATATAAGATAACTATGAATCATCCCCGGTTATCTGGGAATAACTCCTCATTTTTCTGGGTAGAACTACCTAGTGTCAAGTCAACAAATAATTGTCAGAGTAAAGTACGAATATGACTCCTTCCCCTGCACCCCTTCCCTACTTTGTAGGGAAGGGGAACGGGGATGGGTCAACTATCATGGATTAAACAACCCTGCGACATTTTTTGCTTGACTGAACACTAGAAGGTCATAGATGGTAGGCTTTGCGTTGACAGTTGACTATTAGCAATTAACTCTATATGACAGAGCAGAACCGAGCTGTAGGGTTTTTGGAACCTCCCTTAAAGACATTTTCATCAAGAGACTCTCTCACAAGCGTAGATTTCGTCAGGCGTAGGTCAATCAATGGCAAGCCTTTGTTATTAACTTTGATGACAATACTATGTTCTAGCGATGGGTTTCATACCCATCGCCGCGGTATTTCTCTTAAAAGGAATTTCTCTAAAAATAACACAGCCTTCATTAGTAGGGAAGCAAAGTCCAAAAGGTATGGCGCAGGGCGCTCAAAATCCCCCGTCACTTTTATTTTTATTTGGGGAGTGTTTCGCCCCGATAAATCGGGGTTTCACTATGAGTTGAGTTTTTCTGCTGTTTCTATGAACCACCTCCGGGACGATTAAGTTTTAACCCTCACCACTACCCACTACCCACTCACAAATTAACCAATCAACCATTTAACCAATCACCCCGCCAAATACCGAAGGTATGCCCTTGGCAGGCGGGCAGGCAATCAACCAATCAACCATTTAACCAGCTAGCCAATCAACCTCTCCAATTCCTCCACCTCTCTATCCCGCCGATGATACCCCATCTCATTTATCTTCTTTTTCGCAATGGCAAGGTGTTCGCGTGCCTGTTGTTTTAGCTCCTCCAATGTCATCTCCCTCCCCTCGCTCCCCGTCATCCTGAGCGGAGTCGAAGGATGGAGCGGAGACGAAGGATGGAGCGGAGTCGAAGGATGAGCAAACTGTGCTTCCGCCATCCCAACATACAACCTCGCATACTCCAAATGACAATTTGCTAGATGCAATCCCATCCCACAACGTTTAGCAATGGAGAAGGCTTCATCCAAATCTCTTTTCGCTAGAGTGGGAGAGTTTGTAACTCGGTAATACTCTGCACGGGCAAGCAAACCAAAAGGCATATAATCTTGTGTACCTGCTTGTCGTAAACCATCCACCGCGCGGTTGAGGTGGGTTTGTGATTCGGTAAATGGATGATAGGGTTCTCGTTGTGATTGAATCAAGTGCGCGTTGCCAAGGGAGAGATTATCAAGGGCAATGTCAAGAAGCCAATTATTTTCTGTTGCAATTTTGATAGTCTGACTTGCGCGGAGTTGAACATCTTGATATTTATTTTGGCTGAGAAGAAGAGTGCAATAATGGAAGCTCGATAGTGAGTAAAGAAGTGTGAATTCAGGTTGGCGCTCTTTTTGAAGTTGTTCGGCTTCACGGAATAAGGCTTCTGCTTCAGTGAGCTGACCTGATTGATGAATCGCATCAGCAAGCCCTGCACGGGTTATCATTTTCATAAAGGCATCACCACTGCGGTCTGCAAGTTCAACGCTCTGTTGAGCATAGTTTAATGCTTGTTCCACCTTGCCGGTAGTGAGATAGAGTCCGCTGAGGTTACTGGCGTATCTTGCTGCGTTGTTCCAATCTTCTAAATACAGTGCTGTTTTCAACGCTGCCTGCATAGGTTGTACCGCTTCTGCCAGGCGACCGAGTGATCTTAAGCGAAAGCCTGCAGCATTTAGAAGAAATCCCTTCCACCATTCGCTTAGTGTAGCAACTGGTTGAGACCACGGAGTGTTGAAAAAGCCGGAAATTGCAGAGAGATCAGTGCCTAATGCACCGAGTTTATCCGTTGAGAAAAATTCTTGGTTTCTGTTTATCCGCTCCCAATACACATCATCTAATGCTTCTTGGTGCCGCTCTGCCCGGCATCCATGCATAACAGCTGCATACAATGGAGCCATTTCCTCCAATGTATCAGGATATTTTTTAGCGGTAGCTTTATAATACTCGTAGAGCCGGTTGTTGCCTTCGCGCCAGGCGTCTGGGTACTTTTGTTGTAATTGGCTGCCAAAATGTTCGCGCACCAGAGGGTGAGCGTCTAATGTATCGGGGCGGTGGCTGCTCTCTGTGGCAATAAGTTTTACTCTGCGCAAACGGTTAATGAGCTTGTGCCATTCATTATCTTTTATGGTTTGAAGATGCTCTGTCAGGTTGGGTATTGCTGGTGCCGCGCGAACTGCACCTATTTCTTTCTTATCTGCCGGGCTGCTAAAGAGACCAAGAATACGAAGCAGATTCACTTCCGCGGAATCGCCAAATCGCTCTGCAAAAGCTTCCATTACCCGGCGGGGGTGTTTGCCTTCATCAACCGGCACGTCAATGTCGGGAATCTTTGAGGCGTTGGAGATGTGATGCCCGGGTATTTCGTGTATGTATGCAGCGAGAAGATTAAGAGCTAAAGCGTGGGGACCAAAGTCTCGTGCTGCTTTCTCAAGTTCAATGTCTGTTCCTTGTACGCCGCCTACGCGTAATAAAGTGCGCCCGGCTTCGGGAGAGATTTGCTCAAGGTCTATTTGATGTGTTGTTGTTGAGTAATCAGCAAGGTCAACAACGGGTTCGCGCGTAGTGATAACGCACAAGCCGGGGTTTTCTTTCGCAAGCTCGGTAACGAGCATTGCCAATGCAGGGTCTTTAATTTTTCCCCGTTCAAATTTGAGAGGAGATTGGAGAGGTTCCATGCCATCGAGGAGCAACAATGTTTCCTTGCTTCGCACAAGCTCGGCAAGTCGTTGTCCCTTATCCCAGGGCGAGCCTTGCGTCGGGTCCGGGTCGCCAAACCATTCGAGCGCTTTGGCAATAAAAATATCGGCGGAGGTTACGCGCTCCCCCGTCCCCTGGCTGTAAAACGACCAGGCATACACGCGCTGCGCGCCCCGGTAATTATCCGCTCCCATCTGCTCCACCCACTTATTGATAAGCGTGGATTTCCCCACCCCGCCCCACGCGACAAAAGAGATAACATTTGTTTGAGCGGAATCCCAGGCATCATCGAGCAGCTTTAATTCGTTGTGGCGTCCGAACAACTCCGCGCCTGTTACTGGCAGCCTGCTAATATCCACTTGCTCAGGAGGCGACCAACGGACAAGCGGAGGTGTTTGCACTTTTGCTTTTCGTTGCTCAACAGCGGAAAGTATTTCTTCTGCTACGATAGCAAACGGCGTATCCCAATTCTCTTTGAAATGTACCGCAACTGCTTGACCATCGCGTGGAATCATCTGAATAGCTTTCAACCAATCAATTGCCTTCCATGCGCATGGTCGAATCAAAACAGGAATCAATACCATTCCTTCGTTCTTACGGCGTTCAAGAAAAAAAGGGATTTCTTCCTTCACGCAAAAGTCAGAGGAGAGATAATCGGCAGAAATCAAACACACCGCGACGGAAGCCTGTTCCATCGCTTCTTTTATTTTGTTATACCATGTCGCGCCTGCGTCAATTTTTCTGTCATCCCATAGTGTGATTGGCTTGCCGGCTTTCTCAAGCATCCTCAAATGCGGGAGCAGTCGGTCTTTCCATACTTCATCTTTGTGGCTGTAGCTGATAAATACACTTGCCATCGTAAGCCTTCCAAATTTTATGTTATGTGTGTGATGTTTTTCATTCTATCATTGTTGTGAAGGTACATAATGTATAGAAGTTTCGCAAACACACGTAGGTCGGGACTCCCGTCCCGACCGGACAGGACAGGAGTCCTGTCCTACCAATTACTTTCCTTTCCACTCCGGTTTTCGTTTCTCAACAAATGCTGTCATCCCCTCTTTTTGATCCTCGGAGGAGAAAAGAAGGTAAAAATTCTTTCTCTCGAATTCGAGACCTCCTTCAATTGTGGTGTCGAAGGATTTGAGAACGGCTTCTTTGGCGAGACGAACCGCAACAGGAGGCTTCGAAGCGATAGCTTTTGCAAGCTCCTGCGCCTCGCGAAGATATGTTTCAACAGGATAAATTTTGTTGACGAGTCCCCACCGTTGGGCTTCATCGGCAGTGAGCATCGCGCCGGTGAGCACCATTTCCATTGCTTTGTATTTACCCACTGCGCGGGTGAGCCGTTGTGTGCCGCCTGCGCCCGGTATTACGCCGATGTTAATTTCCGGCTGACCGAATTTTGCCGTCTCGGAGGCAATAGTGATATCGCACGTCATGGCAAGCTCGCATCCGCCCCCAAGCGCGAACCCGCTAACCGCCGCGATAAGCGGTTTCTTGATTTTCCGTATCCTATCCCACCGCGCGAACTGGTCGCGGAGCAACATTTCTATTGCGGAAGCGTCAGCCATTTCCTTGATGTCGGCTCCTGCGGCAAAGGCTTTTTCATTTCCGGTGATGACAACAGCTCGCACGTCGTCATCCTTATCCAATGTTTCAAGCGCGTCAACAAGTTCTTCCATAAGCTTCATGTTGATTGCATTTAATACATCCGGCCGGTTAAATTGGATGGTGGCGAAGCCATCTTGTTTTGTTACGATGATAGATGAGTAGGTCATAG
>SCUC01000101.1 GCA_004322375.1 Bacteroidota bacterium | reverse complement strand
TATTTACCCTCGCCGCTTGGAGAAGGAATTCAGGACCTCGATAAACGAATTACCATCAATGTTGAGGAATAATGTATGCTGAAGCCCAGGACGGATAAAGGAACGGAATTCAACAAACAGTGCATGATGCTTGCGGAAAGCTTGACAGAGCAGCGAACCGCCAACGAAAAGGATATATCACGGGAGCAGAGTTCGAAAGCAGTTCAGACGTTTTTTGAATTTATTCAGCGATTGCCCGATGAACTTGCTACACAAGAAGAACGAATGACGGCGTTATTTGAAATAGACCGCGCACTATCGGGGGCGTATGGGTGCACTCTGTTTATTTCGTCGTACAGCAATGACCCGACAAAAGAGCTTCTCAGAGACTTAGGAGCATTGTGGCAACGGTATTTTTTAATCGGCGGATTGACCCGCACCGACCCTGCCAATGGTGCCATCCCGGGCACGTGCAATTTTTTCGATGAATGGCTAAGCATCGAAAACGTGGGTAGAGAAGAGAAAGAATACGATAGAATTGTCAGTAATATCTCGAAGATGTTGAACAGGTGCAAGAACCTGAATGTTACCACAAAGATATTGCTGCTTTCGTTCATGGGGGAAATAGCAAAATGGCTGGATTTTAGAACTGATAGGGCGCGAGAGTACCTTGTAGAAAGACATGAAATCGGCATTCGGGAGAGAACGGTAGATTTAACAAGCAAAGAGATGGGAGAGATACTTCTCTGCTTTAATATTCTATCGAAGCAAGGAGTTGAAGCGACAGGAATTGAACGGGAAGTTTTGGATAAAGCAATTCGATACTGGTGCTACAAGGATGAGTTTCTTGACGGGTTATTTAGAACATGGGGATGGCATTGGCAAAATGATTATAGCAGTCCTCTTGCTATGGGATATGTTTTTAAGCTTAAGCAGAGCAGCGCGTTATACAGAACCTGGGATGAAGGCACAGAAAAACTTGGGGTTGATATTTCGTTCCTTGAATTCAAAGACTATATTCAAAAAAATACTGCTTTTGCCGTTTTCAAACCGATGCCGGTTTTTATGTTTGGCAACTCGAACTCCGGTAAGACAAGCTATCTGACAGCATTTTGCTACGATGTAAGCGAGCGGGGTTCGTCTGATGTCATTCTGGGTAGAGAGTTGCTTGCACAATATAATATAGCTGCAGATGTTTGGAAGCAAGGAAATGTATCGCCGACTGTTGGAAGTCCTCGTTCATACACATTCGGAAAAGATTTAAAACATCTTGGCTTTGAAACGTTCGATTATGGTGGAAAAGAGGTAGAGCCAAGCGAATGGGAACCACAGTTACAAGAGTCTATCGGAAATGCGCGCGGGTTGATGTTTTTTTTGGATGATGAGGATTATTATCGCCGCCCCGAACGGTTACGGAAACTTTCCGGCGTTATTGCATACATATTGGCAGCGTGGATGGCGAGAAATGCAAGCACCATCCATGTGCCTATTGCGATTGTTCTCACAAAAGCGGATTTAGTTTTTGGAGAGTCATTAAAAGATATTTCGCGTTCATGGCTTATTGATTCAAAAACGCTTCCCGGATTAATCGAAAATTACATTCCGGAACGTTTCGCAAGTTCGCCAAGCGATGTCAAGACGGCGTATAACAGGCTGCGCGATTGTTTGCTTCGAGACAAAATGAATAATGCCCACCCGTTATTACAGGATATTTTACAAAACCTGCTGGATAATTTTTCTCAGGTATTTAATCCGATATTTAATCTTACGTATCATTATCAAATTTTTCTTACTGCGTCGGTGCCGCCGCGCTATCCGAAAGATACACTTTATCCTTGGGGCGTTTCACAGCCAATGATGTGGATGATGGAAACGCTGGAACGGTTCCGGCTACGGGAAAGCATCGTTCGATTTGACAGGGAGCGGAAAGGGATTGAGAATGAAATCACGATGATTCAGGAAGACCTCCGAACGGCAAGTCGGTTAAGCGATGAAATTGAATTTCTCGGTCAGCAAAAAGAAGCGCTACTCTCGAAGAGGTTTGTTTCCATCAGGAAAGACGAGCTTGATTCGTTAGACCAGCAGATACAAAACAAGGAGAAAAATTTTCTTTCTGTCGCGCAACGCTATGCAAAAGACGCTCCGGCGATCAACAGGAACGCGTATATCGCTCTTATCAACCAAGAAATTGCGAAAAAAGAAGAGCTTCTTAAAGAATTGAGAGATAAACGCGAAGAATTTGACAATCTTCTATGAAAAGAGTACATTGACCCCCGTATCTTTACTACAAACTATCAATAATTTATCCAATAATGAACTTCAACGAAGAGTGTAAAAAGAATATCCTGAAAGCGCAGGAGGAAGCAAAAGTTCTTCGCCACTCCAGAGTAGAGCCGGAACATATCCTTTGGATAGAGATGCAGGCTAATGCAGCGAGTCTTGTGGATTATCTCGACTCGAAAAAAATATCGAAGGCGCATGTGCAGGGATTGCTGAAAAAGCGCATGGAGGAGTTGCCACGTTCCGCAACGTCCGAAACCAGAGAGGCATCCTCTCGTTTGAAAGCTCTTCTCCATAAAGCAAGTCCTACCGATGGTAAACCGATAGAGTGGCGTAGCCTTGTTAATGTTATCGTTGAAATTGAGAACGACCCTTTGAATGAAATAGTCTGGGATGCAGGAATAACTCCTTACGAATTTAAGGATTTTGGCAAGAGCGAAGAACAAATGGGAAAAGTTATCCCGGAACTTCCCGCCGGAAAAGAAGATGTGCTTGCCAAGTACTGCTTAGACCTTGTTAAGCTTGCCGAGATGGGAAAATTAGGCGCTGTGATAGGTCGTGAATTAGAAATTCGTCAAATCACGACAATACTTTCTCAGAAGATGACCAACAACCCGATTCTCGTTGGCGACCCCGGAGTAGGGAAGACCCATATTGTAGAAGGGTTGGCGGTAAAAATATTCAAGGGAGAGGCAGGACCTATTCTTAATGGCAAGCGCATTCTTACTCTCGATTTAGGTCTGCTTCTCGCCGGCGCAACATACCGTGGAGAGTTTGAAGAGCGATTGAAAGCTATTATCTCTGCTGTGGGGGCATCAAAGGGGAATATTATTTTATTTGTTGACGAGATACACACGTTGATGGGAGCGGGACAAACAAACGGTGCAATGGATGCCGCCAATCTGATCAAGCCCGCGCTAGCCAGAGGGGAATTGTGGCTGATTGGCGCAACGACGTATGCGGAATTCAGGAAGTATATTGAAAAAGACCCCGCCTTTTCAAGACGGTTCGGCAGGGTAAACGTGCCAGAACCGACACAGGAAGAAACACTGGCAATTCTTAAAGGGGTGCGGGAAAAATTTTTCCAGCACCATGCCGTGGAGGTACCGGATGATCAATTACAGACTATTGTTTCCCTTTGTGGAAGGTATATCGGGGATAATCAATTTCCTGCAAAAGCGATTCAAGTTTTGGATAATTGCTGTGCTCGAGTAAAACTGGCGCATGTTCTCGGTGAACGGAGCGAGGCAAAGGTTGTTAATGAAGATGTTGCCAAGGCTATCGGCGAGAAGACAGGAATCCCGGTAGAGAAAATTTTTAAGGATGAGTCCGAGCGCCTGCTCGGACTTGAGGCAAAAATGAACAATGTTGTTGTTGGGCAGAAAGAAGCAATCGAAATTATTGCACGACGAATTCGGATGATGTCGTTGCCCTTCAGGGACTCGATTCGTCCGAGGGGAATTTTTTTATTCATGGGACCATCGGGAACGGGTAAGACGCTGCTCGCGAAGTGCATAGCGGAAGAGCTTTATGATAGTTCGAAACAGCTTATCCGTCTCGATATGTCGGAATATAATGACGAGCATACTTCACGCAGGTTGGTGGGAGCGGATCCCGGACTTGTCGGGTACGAAGAAGGTGGTGTTTTGACAGAGGCGGTTCGTCGTCGTCCTTATTCTCTTGTTTTGCTCGATGAAATTGATAAAGCGCATAAAAA
>SCUC01000100.1 GCA_004322375.1 Bacteroidota bacterium | reverse complement strand
TTCCGCCTGCGCTGTGTGTGCAGAGCGTTAGCGTGATATTGTTCCACCTTATGTCAATATCGGGATGGTGGTTTGCTTTTTCAGCAAGCAACGCGACCTGGTTGACGAAGCCCATCGCGTGGACAAAATCAGGAAGCGTAAATGTTTTCTTGATTTCTCCCGTAACAAGTTTCCATCCCTTCAATTTTTTTAGCTTGGTTTTGATTTGTTGTTCTGATAATACTGTCGGCATATTGGTACTTTGTACTTGGTTCTTGGTACTTTGTGTTTTTCTAATTGGGTAACATAGAGACATTAGAAGATGTCATTTGGCATCGTCATTCGTCATTTGGTTTCTGTGCTTATTATTTATTATTCACTGCCCACCGCTCACTGCCCATTGCTCAGCGCTCACCGCTCACATCCCACATCCCATATCCCATATCACTTAAAGTGTGGCTTGCCTTACTCGTCCTAACGTTTGTCCTAAAAACCGTTCTCCGATTTCAGTAAACTTGTGAGGAATATCGCTCACGTAAAATTGGAGATTTGCTTTGTGTGTGCTGGCATTTTTCAATTGTTGTTCGATGAGCAATCGTTCGACTTCTTTTGCTGTGGCTTCACCGGAATCAATCAATGTAATTTCCCCACCTAACACGGCGCTGATTGTTTCGGATAATATCGGATAATGGGTGCAGCCTAGCACAAGCGTATCAATCTTTGCAAGCTTTAATGGGAACAGATATTCCTTTGCAATCAGTTCCGTTGCTTTGTGTTCAATCCAACCCTCTTCTGCGAGGGGAACAAAGAGGGGGCAGGCTTGTGCTGTAACAGTTGCCGTTGCGTTTTCCAATCGAATAGCATTTGTGTATGCGTTGCTTTTGATTGTTCCGACTGTGCCAATGACTCCAATGCGGTTATTTCGCGTCGCTTCGGAAGCCGCTTTTGCTCCGGGAACAATGACACCGACAACAGGAATCTTCGCCCGTTTTTGTACAACGTCAATCGCGACTGATGAAACAGTGTTGCAAGCAATGACAATCATTTTCACGTTTTTGCCGATGAGAAAGGCGGTATCTTCATCAGCATATTCGCGTACGGTTTGAGGAGATTTCGAGCCATAAGGCACACGCGCTGTGTCTCCAAAATAGACAATGTTTTCGTGCGGGAGTCGTTTTATAAGCGCGCGAACGACCGTTAGTCCGCCAATCCCCGAGTCGAACACGCCGATTGGCTTTGCCTGCTCTTGCTTGTAGTTTATCATTTCCAGAATTTTCTTACAGGAAATATAGGAAAGAGAGGGGCATTATCAAAGGAATTGGTCAGCCTCCAGTGTATTATGTCACCCCTTCGGGGTTTTGATTTTATTTCTTAACTTATGCTATAATAATACCATCCCGCGGGATTTACGTTACTGTTGATACTTAAAGATATGGAACCCCAACGGGGTGAAATTATTGTAGCAAAAAGGAAACAAAGAGAACAGAACCCTGAAAGGGTGAAACAGAAAATTCCAAAATAAAAAGGGATATCTTTATGGCTGGAACATATTCACAGATTTATATACAAGTAGTTTTTGCAGTCAAGGGTAGGCAAAATCTGATTTCACAAGAATTGAAAGCAATTCTCAATAAATATATTGCCGGCATCATAAAGGGTAAAGACCAAAAACCGATTATTGTAAACGGTATGCCTGACCATATTCATGCTTTCATCGGGTTCAAGCCCTCAATGGCGATTTCAGATTTGGTACGTGATGTGAAAAATAATGCAACAAATTTTATCAATGATAACAAATGGGTAAGAGGGAAATTTATGTGGCAAGAGGGATATGGTGCGTTTTCCTATTCACATTCACATATTGAAAAAGTGTACAATTACATTCTTAACCAGGAAAAACATCACAAGAAAAAATCGTTCAAGGAAGAATACATTGATTTTTTGAATAAATTTCAGGTACTGTTTGAGGAGCGGTATTTGTTTGATTGGATAGAGTGAGTGTGTCACCCCTTCGGGGTTTTGTTATGGCTGTTTTAATTTCTACAATTATGTCACCCCTACGGGGTTGGCTATTGTTGTTATTTTTTCTGCAGTCCCTCGGGGGTTGATTTTTGAGAAGGTATTTTGTATTTTTGAACGATAGAAATGTAGAGAACAGATGGAAAACAAAGATATACGCTGGCATCAACGCTTTCAAAATTATGAGAAAGTTCTTAGTTATCTTGAAGAAGCGTTGAGATTGGAGGAACCGACTATTGTTCAAAAAGCCGGAATAATTCAATTTTTTGAAATGAGCTTTGAATTGGCGTGGAATTTGATTAAGGACTATTTGGAAGAACAAGGATTTATTGATATTAAGTCGCCCCGTGATGCGCTGAAAAAGGGGTTTGAAATTGGTCTCATCTCCAATGGACACGGTTGGTTGGAATTATTACAAAACAGAAATCTTACTTCCCACACTTATGACGAAGAAACAGCAACTGTGATTGTTTCTTCCATACGGATACAGTATCACAGGCTGCTGAATGAGCTTTATCGTACCATGAAACAAAAATTATAAGCAATGTTTGGACTGACAAAAAGAGATATTGAACAAATAATAGCTATCCTTCACCAATATACTGAAGTTGACGAGGCTTATATCTTTGGAAGCAGAGCCAAGGGAAATTACAACACGGGAAGCGATGTTGACATTGCGCTCAAAGGTAAAGGGCTTACCGCCGATATGATAACGCGCCTTAATTATTTGTTAAATGAGGAGACGCTCATGCCTTATTATTTCGACGTTATTCATTATGATTGTATAGGCAATAAGGCGTTACGAGAACATATTGACCGTGTAGGTGAAAAATTATTTAATCAACGTCATTGAACTACTATCGAGGTGTATTGTTTTTTTTACACAATCCTTCTTTTACCGCTTGCCTTCGTTTTCTTCCTTAATTTTTTGTAATCAATCGGTCGCTTCTCCACGAATGCGCGAATGCCTTCTTGCACTTCTTCCGAGCCTGTGTGAACGGTGAGCCAATCTTTGACGTGACCGATTGTCATTGCCCAGGAGAATTCTTTCCAGAAATTTAATTGCTGCTTTGCGTAGCGCGTGCTTTCGGGGAGCTTGTTGATGAGCTTTTCCGCCATCTCATTCACTGCCGCATCGAGTTTTTTTCTCATTACAACTTGATTGATGAGACCCCATTCCATCGCTTTTTTTGCAGGCACTTTTTCGCAGAGCATAATCATTTCGCGAGCGCGACGGTCTCCTATGATAATAGGCAGCCATTGCGTCGCGCCCGCGGCAGGCACGCTTCCACGGGCTACGCCGACATGCTGAATAAACACATCGTCTGCAGCGATGGCGAGGTCGCAGGACATTTGGAGTTCGTTGCCGCCGCCGATAACCATTCCATTTAAACGGGCAATAGTAGGTTTACCGATGTTGCGGAGCCGATCAAACGTTTCGATGAATACACCCATCCATTTGTAAAAATCGGAGGGAGACTGCGCGAAATCGGAATTCCATTCTTTCATATCCGCGCCGGTGCAGAATGCTTTGTTGCCTGCTCCTGTTAATATGACAACCGCAACATCATCATCCCATGAGGCATCTTGAAATGCTGCTCCCAACTCTTGAAGCGTTTCAAAGTTTAAGGCATTGTAAACTTCGGGGCGGTTGATAGTGATGACTGCCTTAAAATCCGTTTTATCGTAGAGTAAATTTTTGAATTTTAATGAGGCAGGCGATTTGCCGGAGTATTTTTTCACTCTTGAACTTCTCCAAAAAATAGAGTGACATATTGTGCGGCGAAGCCCATCAGGTCGCGGGCGGTGGCTTTTCCTTCGGGGGAGGCGTTGGCAGCGTTCATTGCATCCATGGAATCGTGGTAGAGTTCTGCCATACGAAAGTATTGCGCTTCACCGAAGGGTCCTCCGGTGATGTTGGTAACTTCACACTTGCGCAAGCCGGGGGTCTTCATCACAAGCGGGAGGTGGATTTCAAAATAGTGCTTGTCGAATTCTTCGACGTCGTCGGGTTTTTTGTAGAGAGCGATGAGTTTGACCATAAATATAGTTAATTAGTTAAGAGAATATCCATCAATTGTAGGTATTGAATTTCTAAATCACAAACTCTAAATCCTAAACAAAATTCAAAATATCAAAAAATAAAATTTTTTATAAAAATTGATTTTTTTTTGAAGCACTGGATAATGTAGCATTGGACAATGTATAAAAGGACAATGCAGGCTTACAGCTCGTAGAGAGCATTGTCCTACCGATTGTAATGACAGGAATATATCTACAGTTCTTGAAACAACCAAGAAAACATTGGAAATGCCTGCTGTTTTTCTTAATTTTAATTCCTTATGCTAAAACGACTTACATATAAGCAGGCAGATAATTTATTAGCGTTGTTGACTGCGATCGTTGGATTTGTCATCTACTGGCAAACCCTCTGTCCAACGGTAAATTTTATTGATAGCGGCGAGCTTGCAACAGTTTGTTATACTATGGGGGTTGCTCACCCTACGGGGTATCCGTTATTTACGATATTAGGGTATGTGTTTTCTCATATTCCCATGGGATTAAGAGTTATCTACCAACTGAATTTGTTTGCGGC
The DNA here is from genome assembly GCA_004322375.1 of Bacteroidota bacterium. Taxonomy (GTDB): domain Bacteria; phylum Bacteroidota; class Ignavibacteria; order UBA10030; family SZUA-254; genus FW602-bin19. Next base: position 507 of record SCUC01000100.1, on the reverse strand, counting down.
TGTTACGTGTTCGGTTGGGCTGTTTTTCTATTTTAAGTTTTTGTCTTTTTTCCTGAACGAATTTTTTCAACTTCATAAATCCCAACTCAAAGTTCAGGAGCAATCTTCATTATTAAATTTTCTCCCTGCTTTCTGCGGAACTCTTATTGTCGGTTTTTCAGAGACTTTTTGGTCGCAAGCGTTATCCATCGAGGTTTATTCACTTCATATTGTTTTCATCGCTGTACTGCTCTTCACTTTTACAAAAGGAGTAAAGAGCGACCGTGATGTTCTTGAGCGGAAGAATGGGAGAGGTGATTCTCGATATTGGTATTTGTTTGCATACGTCCTTGGCTTATCATTTACGAATCATCTTTCAACAATATTTTTAGCCCCCGCATTTCTCATTGCCTATTTTGTTGGTAGCGGGTTTACAAAAGCTGCATGGAAACGAATTGCTATAATGGCGCTTCCATTTACTCTAGGGTTTTCCGTTTATCTCTATTTGCCGGTTCGCGCAATCAATCA
>SCUC01000099.1 GCA_004322375.1 Bacteroidota bacterium | reverse complement strand
CTAAAATTTTGTTTTTTGCTCTAATATTCCATACAAATATTTTTGAAATTTCAGCATCTGCTGGTTGATATATGTTCTCCGCCTCTTTATTAATTAGCTTGCCATCTCTTACATCGCAAACTAACGTTTGACTGGTTGTGATTGCAACCAACATGTACCCATGGGAAGCAAAGTCCAATCCAACTAAATAATCCGGAGCGTACATATAATATTTTGAATTTTTATCTACTCCCCACCATATAAGTATTTTATTATTAAATGAAGCGGCGATAATTTCGCTGTTAGGAGACCATACTATTTGTGCAATAAAGTTTAGGGCATAATTCAACTGAGAATAATCCTCAAATGTTTCTACGACCGTATTATTTTCTATATCGAGAATATCAATATAAGCAGATTTGTCTGCATCGTTAAAAGAATTTAATCTTACCAGATACTGCGAGTCTGGACTAAAACTACAGCACAGCATTCTATTGTCTGGATATGTAAACTCTTTTAGGATAATTCCGTTAATGCAATCTACAATTATCAGGCTGCCATTTGATAATATGCATGCAACCTTATCTTTTTCAAGATTAAATGTAAGGGAACGAATAGTCGCGGGAAATTCTATATTTTTGATAGATTTCAGGTATCCGGGTTGTACGGTTTGAATGACTCTTGTTATTGGTTCCGTCAATATTTTTATAGCTTCTAAGGAGGCTAAAACGCTTTGTTGCTTTACAAGGTTTTCTATTTCATTTATTTCATGCAAAGCAACGCTATCAGCAAGAATTTCTTTTTTGCACTTATAATATCGCTGGGTCGCTTCTTCTACTTTCGATTTTTCATAAAGAGAAAATTCGCTTACTGAGAATAATTGTTCTACGCTTTCCCACTTCCTTTTTTCGGCTAATTTTTCGCAGGCTATCAAGCCGCACCTGTAGGTTTGCCTTGAGACTAGTTCAGCAATCTCGACAATGGCATCATTTGCCAGGCTCTTTGGTATCATTACATTTTTACATTCAGCGAATTGTTCAGATGCTTTTCGATTAACTTCATCACGCAGTTGAATCAACAGCTGTTGAACGTCCTGTGAAGGAGCAGCGGCAACCTCGAATGCCAATTTGAAAGAATACGTCCAATCTTTTCTGATTAAACCTTCCAATATTGGCACTGCTTCTTTACCTTTTCTCATTTCAAGAAGCGCTTTGGCTTGAGTAAACCCAGCCTCAAGAAAATCTGGTGTAAGCATGAATGCTTTTTCAGCTAGTTCTGCCGCTTCACTGAATTTCTTTTGATGATAGCACGCTATGCTCGCTAAATAAAATGAGTCCGCGGCAAAGCGATTTATAGCTGTCGGCGGAGACGATAGTTCAGAAAGACTCCGCTTCATATCTCCGGCTAGAATATTAACAAGTCGTTCTGCGCGAGCGTCTGTTTCCACTACTGCGTATTTTGCAGCCCTTCTTAAATAATCTTCCGCTTTTGCAAAATCTATGCAAGGCGTGCCCCGCAGATAAATGTAACCAAGGTAATGGAGAACAAGATAATCGGTTTTTTCCAATTGTTCTGCCCGCAGAAGATTTTCAAGGGCGTCATTGTAAAGGTCATTATCAATAGAGGCATTTTTTAGGTGCTTAAATCCCTGATCAATGTAGTACTGCCGCTCCTTTTGAAAATCGGGAATGCGTAAAAGTAAAGCAATGTTTTCAGCAAGAAGATTAGTCACTCGTTGTTCCTCTAACAAAAGTGTCATTCTCCAGTCAAGCAGGGCGCCCACTTCATTAACCGCACACTTCACATCTTCAACATACGATGATAATTGCTCGAACCCTTCTTCCAGAGAACCGGAAACAATTCGAGCATATTCTCTTATCGAGCTTGCCTGCTCTGCCGATGCAAATTCAATTGCTCTTTTTGCCTCATGTGAGAACTGGTGTATTGCGCCCGTTACGTCGTCAATGTAAGAAGAATCTTGAAGGTGCCTCTTCCATTGAGAAGAATAATTTTCGCCAGAATACGGATTATGAATAAAAGTAGCCATGAAAGAAGTTCTTCAGTGATGTTAGCTGTTTCTTGTCTCTGTCCAAAACTTCAACAACAAATTTCTTGCTGCTACTTTTCTAAACTCTGCGCTGGCACGCGCATCGGAAATGGGGGTGAAGTCTTTGTCCACATACTGCATCGCTTCTTCAACCGTTTCGCGATTCCATTGCTTGCTGAGAAGGAAGCTCTCTGTTGTTGCGGCGCGCTTTGTTCGCTCTGCCATTCCGCCGTATGCTAAGGTGATTTCTTTCACCTCATGGTTTCCATTCAGGTCAAGGCGGAATCCTGCGCTGACGGTTGATATATCCAAATCTTTGCGCTTGGAGACTTTGTATGATTTTACAATTGCCCCGTTCGTCATCTTGGGGATAATGACTGCGGTAATAAGCTCATCAGGCTTACGCTGCGTTTTCCTGTAGCCGATAATAAAAGAGTTAAGGGGTGTAGTTCGTTGTCCGTTAATTCCTTCAACGACCACGCTGGCGTTGTATGCCATTAGTACGGGAAGTGTATCGCCAATGGGCGAAGCTGTGCCGAGATTCCCGCCGAGCGTTGCCAGATTTCGTATTTGCTGCGAGCCAAAGACGGAGAGTATATTATAGAGCGCGGGGAAAAGGTGTTGTATCTTTTCCGTAACATCGTTCAAGCTCATCCCTGCGCCAAGCGTTGCCATTGTTTCATTTTCTGAATAACCTTTTAGCTCCGGCACATCGGAAATATCAATGATTTCTTTCAGAAGCTCGTGCTTCTTCGTTACACGAAGCGCGACATCCGTTGCACCGGAAATAATCAAGGCGTCGGGATATTGGTGTTTCAGGGTGATTGCCTCACCGAGACTTGCCGGCTTGATGTAGCTTTGAGTCTTTGTTTGAAGATTAATAGGGCCGTTCGGAATTTCTTTCAGCATTTGAATAGTTTGGGGCTCGAGGGTTGTGAACGAATCGAATCCGTTGTGAACGCAGGCTGTTGCCGCCGCTTGAACAATCGGGCGATACCCCGTACACCTGCATAAGTTTCCAGTTAACGAATCTTCAATGTGATCGCGTGATGGCTGTTGGTGATTTTTGTAGAGAGAGAACAACGACATCACGAATCCCGGCGTGCAGTATCCGCATTGGCTTCCATGCTCGTCAACCATCGCTTGTTGAACAGGATGGAGCTTGTTTGCTTCGTTCTTCAGACTTTCGACGGTAATCAATTGCTTACCGTGAAGCATCGGCAAAAAGACGAGACAAGAATCAACAGATTTGTAACGAAGCGCGTCGTTTCCTTGCAGTTCTGCAAGAACAACCGTACATGCGCCGCAGTCTCCTTCCGCGCAGCCTTCTTTCGTTCCTTTATGGTCCGCAAGGCTGCGGAGATAGTTAAGAACAGTTGTTGTAGGGGTGAAGCACGAAGATTGGTTGAAATCTATTGTTACTTGCTTCCCGTTGAGAAGAAATGTAATTGAGGATTGCATAGAGTATCTTAAGAGATTTTAGAAACAACTCCTGCAATTCCATTCTCGCCATTTATCTTTACATTATCTCCCCAATGGACAACGCGTTCATCAAGCAATTCGACTATTCTTAAAATATCGCGACCATGCTGCATTAAAAGAGCATTTGTTCTCGCTTGCTGTTCTTCTAATTTATTTAACCTCGTGTTTGTTTCTTGTTGCCCGGTTTTAATTTGTTTTAATTCAACCAACATTTCAGAAACAAGTTCTATCAAACGATTGTCTTCCGGCATAGTAACTTCCTTTATACTTCAACTCTCTCTAATAATTGTTTTAATTCTATTCTGCTTTCTTGAACAAGCTTTTCTTTATCAATAGAGACAAACTGTTTGTTTTTATATACCCATTTCCCATCAATCATGACGGAATCAACGTTTTCGGGGGTTGCCGAATATACTATAGTAGAAGAAATATCTTTTTCCGGCAATGTTGAATTCCACACGTTATCCATATCAAGTAACACAATATCTGCCTTTTTTCCAACTTCGATGCTGCCGATTTCACGCTGAAGTCCTAACGCCTGCGCTCCGCGGAGAGTTGCCATCTCAAATACCGAACGCGCCGGCATCGAGGTGGGACCGTGAATAGGCTTTTGTACAAGAGATGCGAGCCTCATTTCCTGAAACATGTTCAAGTTGTTATTGCAGGGCGCGCCATCCGCGCCAAGGGAAACGTTTATTCCCTTCGCTTGAAGGCGGGGAACATCGGCGATGCCGGAGCCGAGCTTTAAGTTCGATGAGGGGCAATGGGCGACATTTGTTCTTGTGGAAGCCAGCAGATTGATTTCATGGTCATTCAAGTGGATACAATGCGCAAGACAAGCTCTTTCCGATAATATCCCGAGATGATGTAAGAATTCGATATTCTCCATCTTGCATCGTTCGCGAACGGCTTGCACTTCACTCGTATTTTCCGAGGCATGTGTATGATATAGCATTCCCGGAAAATTGCTTAGCATCTCATGTGCTTCCTTGAGCAGCGAGTCGGAGCAGGAAAGAACGAACCGTGGAGCCACGGCATATTTCATCCTGCCGTTGTACGTGTTATGCCACTGTTCGGCAAGCGCACGCGTAGAAGCTACCGATGCAGATGTTGATTCTCTCAGCTTAGGAAAGACGCTGTTTT
>SCUC01000098.1 GCA_004322375.1 Bacteroidota bacterium | reverse complement strand
CTCAATCAAATCATTGGTCTCTCGTAAACCCGCTGTGTCAACAAGCCTGAAGAGAATTCCATTGATATGAATATTCTCCTCAATTGTATCTCTCGTGGTGCCGGAGATGTGGGTTACGATAGCACGCTCTTTCTCCAGCAAGGCGTTCATCAAGCTCGATTTGCCAACGTTAGGCTTACCGAATATCACTACTTTCACTCCATCACGAATTACCCGTCCTTGAGAGTACGAATTAATCAGTTTCTCAATTTCACCAATAACAGAAACGAGCCGGCTTTCGATTTCACTTCTATTAATAAACTCCAAACCCTCCTCAGAAAAATCTAATTCTAATTCCACTAAGCTACATATATTCAATAACTTATCTCGAATTGATTTTATGGCTTGCGATGTTCTCCCTTTTAATTGCAAAAGCGATGCCTTGTGTGACCTGTCGGAATTTGTTCGTATAATATCGGCTACTGCTTCTGCTTGAGTCAAATCCATTTTGCCGTTAAGGAACGCTCGTTTTGTGAATTCTCCCGGTTCAGCAATCCTTGCGCCGTGCTGAATGATGCTCTCCAGTATTTTTTGTGTTACGAGAATCGAGCCGTGACAGCTTATCTCAACAACATCCTCGCCGGTATAAGAGTGCGGCTGCTTGAATATCGTTGCCAGGACATCGTCAAGCAATTCTCCCTCGCCGCCGATATAGCTCCCGAAATGCACCGTATGAGACGCGACATCGCTTAACCGTTGCTTCCCTCGAAATCCATTTTCCGCAATCTCGATTGCCTGCGCGCCGCTAATCCTGATAACCGAAATTCCCCCTTCGCCTATTGGCGTGATAATAGCGGCGATGGTATCGTCTTGATGCTTCATGTGTGAATAAAAAATTGTAGCAAATAATTTAGAAAAGAACGGGGTGAAAAACAATAACCAACACCGTCATCCTGAGCGAAATCGAAGGGTGGGTCACTTTAAAAGTAAAAGGGAGGTCATTCGACATCAGTTATTTGTCATTAGGGCATTTTCAGGAATGTGTTCGTGGGTTGAAAGTTGGAAAAAACTTGTGTATCTATGTTAAGAACATATCATAGCTTTTTGATTGTAATCTTGACTAAGAAACAGAAATTATTAAATACCCGGTCGTTTGACGAACTTCAAGACATCGAGTATGGTAAAATCGGGACACCCAAACGAAGCCAATTTGAAAAACGTGCCCAATATTTCGTCATTAGCGAAATGCTTAAGGAGGCGCGGAGACAGGCAAACATGACTCAGGAACAGCTTGCAGAAAAAATTGGCACTAAAAAAAGCTATATTTCACGCCTTGAAAACGGTAAATGCGACATCCAGCTTTCAACTCTCTACCGCATTTTTGAAGATGGGTTAGGCAAAAAAATTAGCTTGATTTTTTCGTAAGGAAGGTGTTTGTCGCGCTCCCTTTTCGCAATGAAGAATCCCTAAGGGATTCTACGTTTATAGCACGGTTGAATATGAACATCTTCGACTCCGGTCGGGGGGGGTCGTACATTTGAACTGATTCACATTTCTATAAACGTTGGATGTCTTCGACATCTCCTTCCACCTAGCCTCTCATTTGATGAAAAAATATCAACGCACACATCCTAACACGTGTACACCTTACCAGTTTGTCATTTCCGTTTTAAAGTCTAACGGAATAATCGTCGCTATGCTAACTCCATATCCGCCACCTTGCTCAGAATATGCTCCTTGAGACGTTACAACAAAAAGAACGCTTTCTGAGAGTTTGGCTCCGAACGACAGAGAGACTCCACCACCTAAACTATTCTTGTTACTACCCGTGGTATGAGAAAACTGTACGGCGGTAGCGAGAAATGTTACAGTTGAAAGCGGAACGCTTTTACAAAGTTCTGCCCCAATAGTGAACGCACCATCGCTTGCTTCCTTATAGTCGCTGCTTCCAGGCGCTTTACTTGTATATTCAGCCCAGCTGTAACCTAACGAAACCGCCAATGTAAGCGCTGTGTGGAGAGTATCCTGCTTAACGGGAAGAAAAGAAAAGTTTGCCGTACCAGCCGTGCCGCTTTCAATGTTTTTATCCGGGTTTGCAATCAGGGCGCCATATCCGCCGCTAAAATCAGCAATCCCACCTAAGGAAAATCCTGCAATTCCTAAAACAATTGTTGAATTTTTGTCACCA
>SCUC01000097.1 GCA_004322375.1 Bacteroidota bacterium | reverse complement strand
GTAACAAGAGTGAAGGAGGCGTTGCTTGTCAAAAATTCATCCGAAATTATTTACCGCATCCGAAGAAAAGACGGAGAATATCGCTACGTCTTAGATCGTTCATTCGTCTCACGTGATAAAAATGGCAAGGCAATTCGTTCATTAGGCTCGCTCTCCGATATTACAACAAAAATTCACGCGGAACAGGTATTAATTGAGAACGAACGGCGTTACAAGACGCTGTTTGAATTCTCTCCGACCGGTTTGATGCTTCAGGACGCGAAGGGTACCATTGTGAATGTGAACAACGCGTTAGCAAGCATCACCGGCTATAGCGCGGACGAGCTGATCGGGAAGAAGGTCACTATGCTAGCCGCGCCCGACGAAAGACCTGATATCCCGGGACATATTAAGGATATTCTTTCAGGCAAAGTGCTCGAGCATCAGGTGAAAAATATCAGGAAAGATGGAACGGAAGTTATCGTCGAGCTGCGAGAGCGAAAAATAAGCCTGCCGGATGGATCGGATGGTGTGCTTGTTGTTGCACATGACGTTACCGCTCGATTACGTGAAGAACAGGAGCGTAAAGAGCAGTTTAAGAGGCTTCAAGCAATATACTTTTTAACGGACGCTGTGAATCGAGCCCAGGAATTGGAAACAATTTATCAGGAGGCATTACACGCACTAACAAGAACGCTAAGAGCCGATCGCTCTTCAATTCTTCTCTACGACCAGGACGGCGTCATGAGATTTAAAGCCTGGGTAGGTCTTTCGGAAGAGTATAGAAAGCAGGTGGAAGGGCATAGCCCCTGGAAACGCGAAGATAAAGAGCCGTTGCCGATTCTTGTCCCGGATGTGAAAAAAGAACCGGGTCTTGCTTCATTCCATTCTCTCTTTGAACAGGAGCACATCCGGTCGGTAGGGTTCATTCCGCTCGTTCACCAGAATACCTTGCTGGGAAAATTTATGGTGTATTTTAGCGAGCATCATCTGTTTACCGAGTCAGAAGCCCAGCTCATGCTGACGATAGCCGGACACATAGCATATGCTATCGAACGAAAGCGGGCGGAACGCAGGATTGCAGAAAGCGAAGAACGGTATCGTACACTCGCTGAAGCGGCGCACGATGCCATTTTCATTATTAACCGCGACGATACGATTGTGTATGCGAATAGCTTTGCTGCGAGAATGTTCAACCTCAAAAATGAGGAAATGATTGGACAGCCACGGATGAGCATGTTTCCTCCCGAAATTTCTGAACGTCAAAAAAAGGTTCTAGGAAATATTTTTGAAACGGGCATTCCGGTACAATCAGAAAACTCATTTCCCGTCAACGGGGAATTACAGTGGCACGACACGTTTCTCGTTCCCATAAAAAATGAAAAGGGGGCAATCGTATCCGTTCTAGGGATTTCCCGCAATATCACAGAGCGAAAGAACACTGAAGTTGCATTACGGAAAAGTTCGGAACAGCAGAGCCTTGTTCTCAGCTCGCTACCGATGGTGTTTTATACAACACAGGCGAAGGAGAGCATGCCCACAACCTGGATAAGCGAGAAGGTAAAAGAAATCACGGGATTTTCTCCCGAAGAATTTATCCGCGACCCGTTATTCTGGCAATCGCGCATTCACCCTGACGATTTGCAGCGGGCAGTGAGAGAATATGAAAGCGTTCTAGGGGTGGGAACGATACACACTGAATATCGGTGGAAATGCGCAGATGGAACATACCACTGGTTTGCCGATCAAACAGTTCTTCATCGAGGGAGCGATGGCGCCCCGCATGAAATTATCGGCATCTGGCTGGATGTCACAAATCAAAAACGGGCAGAAGAAGCTCTCCGGGAATCGGAGGCGAAATGGCGAACGCTGATGGAAAATTCCCCGGGTCTCGTTCATATGATAGACCGGGATGGAAAAATTTTGTATATCAACAGAGCGACCGTAGGGTTCGACAGGGACAAAGTCATCGGCTCGACGATTTATGACTACGTAACTCCTGAAACAGCGGACCTGATGCGGGAGAATCTTGAAACTGTGTTCGAGGAAAAGCATTCTGTCTGGTTCGAAGTTCCTGCTGCCGGACCGTATGGTTCGGAAGCATGGTACACCTGCATCATCGGTCCTATCATAAAAGATGGCAAGGTCATTTCCGCTATCATGGATTCTGTGGATATTACAGACCATAAGCGCCGTGAACGTGTACAAGATGCTGTCTATCGTATTGCGCAAATCGCTGACCGTTCACAGACGCTGGATGAGCTCTTTAAAGCTGTGCATATCATTATCCAGGAGGTCATGCGCGCAAACAACTTTTATATTGCTTTGTACGATAAGGCGAAAGACTTGCTGACCTTCCCCTATTTCGTAGATGAAATTGATATGCCTTCGCCGCCCAGTTCCCCGGGGAAGGGGATGACGGCGTACGTACTGCGTACCGGCAAGCCGCTGTTGTGCGGTATCGGGTTATTCAACGAGCTGGTAAGCAAGGGCGAGATTGAGCTTGTCGGGGTGCCCTCTCCTGTATGGCTTGGTGTTCCTCTCATCGTGGATAACAAAACTATCGGAGTCATGGCAGCACAGGATTACCACGACGAAAACGCCTACGGCGAGCAGGAATTGCACGTGCTAGAATATATTTCTTCACAGATAGCGATGGCGATTCAGAGGAAACAGGCAGTCGAAGCAATACAAAAATCGGAGGAACGATACCGTCTGCTCTTCGAAGAATCGAAAGACTGTATTTATATTACTTCTGCCGACGGGAAGATTATTGACATTAATCCTGCAGGAGTTGAGCTGTTTGGATTCACTTCGAAAGAGGAGTTGCTCCATGTTGACGTATCTCAGGATCTCTACTGGGATCCGCGGCAACGGGAAGAAGAATCGCGGCTTGTCCGCCGTCAGGGGTATGTGCAGGATTTTGAGCTTGAGCTGAGAAGAAAAGATGGAACGAAGCTTATCGTGTTAGATACGGCGACGACGGTTAGGAATGAACAAGGCATTGTTGTCGGGTACCGCGGCATTATGCGCGATATGACTGAGCGAAAGAAAGCAGAAGAAGCATTACGACAGAGCGAGACAAAGC
>SCUC01000096.1 GCA_004322375.1 Bacteroidota bacterium | reverse complement strand
GTCACATAATTTATATTTGCGCCGGGGGCTATACCTATCCCGCCTACCTGCGCGGCGAGAGCATCACTGAGATAATCTCCATTAAGATTGAGTGTCGCAATCACATCAAAATCTTCAGGTCTCGTCAGTACCTGTTGAAGGGTGATATCCGCTATGGCATCTTTAATAACAATTCCGGCTCCCGGTTTTCCGTCGGGGATTTTGCACCACGGACCTCCATCCATTTCAACAGCGCCAAAATATTCTTTTGCTGTCTGGTATCCCCAATCTCGAAACGCTCCTTCCGTGAATTTCATGATATTCCCCTTATGAACAAGCGTTACGCTTTTGCGATTGAACTTAATTGCATAGCTGATCGCACTGTGAATCAAACGAACCGACCCGGAATAGCTTACAGCCTTAATTCCTACCCCGACATTCACGTCCGATGGAAAGTTCGCCGCACCGACAAGTTTCCAGAAACTCTCTGCTTTCGCTTTCGTTCCAAACCGGACTTTGTTAAAATGTTGCGGGAATTCTTTTGCCAGGACATCCAGTATTTTTTGGGCTTCAGGCGAACCGCCCGTGTATTCAATACCTGCATAAATATCCTCTGTGTTTTCCCTGAAGATAATCATGTCCACTTTTTCAGGACGCTTCACAGGCGATGGAACGCCATAGAAATATCGAACGGGTCGTAAGCAAACATATAAATCGAGCATCTGACGGAGTGCAACATTCAGAGAGCGGATGCCCCCGCCCACCGGCGTTGTAAGAGGACCTTTGATTCCAACCAAATACTCTCTGAATGCATCTACAGTTTCATCCGGCAACCAAGTATTAAACTGCTTGAAGGATTTCTCGCCGGCATAGACTTCCATCCACGCGATCGAGCGTTTTCCGCCATATGCTTTTTGAACTGCTGCATCGAAAATTCGTTTTGAGGCGCGCCAGATGTCAGGACCGGTGCCGTCCCCCTCGATAAAGGGTAATATTGGAACATCGGGAACTTGCAGCTTCCCGTTTGATAATGTAATTTTTTTGCCGTTTGCCGGCGGTATAGGTTTGGGAGTCATAACATTCTTTTTCAATGATTGTGTGTGGAATTAGGTTTGATATGTTGTCGTAACCGGTTTGCATAATCGTTCATCTCACCCCGACCGTATTGCTTTAACTTCAAGATAAATTTAATGTCATCCTCGACATATCGCGGCGTGATATGAAGATGAAAATGAAATACTGATTGACCTGCTGCTCTTCCGTTATTCGAAAAGATATTAAAGCCTTCCGGCTGAAACGCATTGACGATCGCTTTTGAAACTATGTGGGTAGCTTTCATGACATCGGGAAGCTCTTCTTCCGGAACGGAAAGAAACGTTTCGCTATGTTGTTTCGGGAACACGAGCGCGTGACCAAAATGGATAGGATTAATATCGAGAATGGAAATTGCATGCTCATTTTCATACAACACTTCCGCGATACTTTCACCCCGCACGATTTTACAAAAAATACATTCCATTCGTCCGTTTGCTCAAAACTTGACTCCCATTTTACCAAAAAATTGAACGATTTCCAAAGATACCCTCATCCCTCCAACGTTTGATTCTCTCTTACGCTTTTGGTATATTATATCTTTATTAATTGAAATTATTCAAATAACCCGAAAAGAACACTATCCATAGGAGAATTCATGAACCGTACATCCTTTTTTCTTCTCATTTTCGCTATGCTCGCTTTTAGTTTTCTGGTGACAGGCTTTCAATGCGGCTCCACAGAAATGACAAGCGCAAAGCTCGCCATCCAACAAAACAACTACCCCCGTGCCGAACAATTGCTTCTTGCTGAAGTCAAAAAAAATCCAAACAACAGCGAGGCATGGTATCTGTTAGGCGAATGCCAGTATAAAACAGCAAAATTTGAAGATATGCTAACGTCATTTGACAATTCATTAAAAAATGATAAAACGTTTGCAGAAAAAATTGCTTTTCATAAACAAAACGCATGGATCATTGTTATCAAGAGTGGTATTACAGCCTCTGCTAATATTCAGAAAGCCCCTAAAGATAGCGTTGAAATTTACAGCAATAAAGCCTTAAAAGATTACCAGCTTGCTATCAAAATCGCCCCTGATAGCGTTATCGCTTATCAAAATATGGCGGTCGTTTATGCTCTGACACGTCAAGATGATAAACAAATTGACGCATTGGAGATGGTTCGCAAATTGGCGAAGAATGATACAACGCTGATGGACGCAACCAATGAACTTGCCAATATTTACATCCGTAGAGGCGATAAAGCGTTAGCAGCAAAAGATCAAGCAACAGCTACACAAAATTATACCCTGGCTCTTAAGGAAATCATGGCATTACGCGAATCCAACCCGGATAATAATGACATTTTGAAAACCATGCTTGACATTTACACAAAAATGGAACGACAAGATGAAG
>SCUC01000095.1 GCA_004322375.1 Bacteroidota bacterium | reverse complement strand
CCGATATTATCAAAAATTAGAAGTCAATATTCTCTTAATGCGCTTCTAACCAATTCTTCCCCTCATTAATCTCCACTTCAACCGGTACGGAAAGCGGCAGCGCCTCCTGCATCCCTTTTACAATCAGCTTCTTCCCTTTTTCTAAATCTTTCTTGTGCGCTTCAAACACAAGCTCATCATGCACCTGTAATAGCATCTGAATCCTTAATGCTGAATCCTGAATCGCATTATAGATGTTTATCATCGCGATTTTTATCATATCTGCCGCAGTCCCCTGTATCGGCGTGTTAATTGCCTGCCGTTCTGCATTGCTGCGCACTGAAAAATTTCCGCTTTTGATGTCCGGGAGAAACCTTCTTCTCCCTAATAATGTCGTTACATAGCCCTTAGTTCTCGTCTCCTCGATTGTATCAGAAATGTATTGCTTCACTTTGGGAAACCGCTCGAAATATTTTGCAATTATTTCTTTCGCTTCCGATTGGGCAATATCAAGCCGGGTTGCAAGCCCGAACGGACCGATGCCATACATAATCCCGAAATTTACTTCCTTTGCTTTCCGTCTCATCTCACGCGTCACCTCGCCCGGCGAAACGCCAAACACCTTCGCTGCCGTTGTTGCATGAATATCTTCGTGATTCAGAAACGCCTCTTTCAATCCTTCATCCCCCGACGCATGTGCCATCACCCTCAATTCAATCTGTGAATAGTCCGCGGAAACAATAAGCCAATCCGGCTTGCCGGCAATAAACGCTTGCCTGATGCTTCTTCCTATTTCCGTTTTAATGGGAATGTTCTGCAAATTCGGATCGCTGCTCGAGAGCCTTCCAGTTGCGGCAACAGTTTGATTATATGAGGTATGCAACCTTCCCGTCTTTGGATTGATAAGACTTGGAAGAGCATCAACGTATGTTGATTTTAATTTTTGTAATTGCCTCTGCTCAAGCAATTGCTCGATGATAAGATGTTGGTGGCGAAGAGTCTCCAAAACACCCACGTCCGTAGAATATCCTGTTTTGGTTTTACGGACCGGAGGCAGTTTCAATTTTTCAAATAGTATTTTTCCTAGTTGCTGCGTAGAATTAATGTTGAATTTTTCTCCCGCGTGCTGGTAAATTCCTTGCGTAAGATTATCTAACATCCTCTCCAACTCTTTGGAAAAATGAGTAAGAAATTTTGTGTCGAGCGAGACCCCTGCTAATTCCATATCGGCAAGAACAGGAATCAAAGGAAACTCAACATCCTCGCAAAGGGAAAGCAAGTTCTGTCGTTCAAGCTTCTCTTTTAATGTCTCGAAGAGTCTAAATGTAATATCGGCATCCTCAGCCGAATACGTTGCAACTTTCTCAGTATCTACCTGCCAGATTTCTTTTTTATCTTTTCCCGTTCCTACTAATTCATCGTAGGTAATTGTTTTATACCGGAGATGCTCCTTCGCCATGTCATCCATGTTATGAATCCCATCAGGACGAAGCACGTAATTCGCCACCATCGTATCGAACGAAATACCATCAACATGCAAGCCGTGCATCTCAAGCACAAGCGCATCATATTTTATATTCTGTCCTATTTTTCTAATTTTAGGATTCTTAAAGAGTGGAGCTGTTTTTTCTAAGACAAGGTCAAGAGGTAAACCCTGAGTGGTCTGTGGTTTGTTGTTTGTGGTTTGTGAAGGTTCATTAACATCATCACCAAACAATCCGAAACCTTGCTCTTTTTTAACTTTTTCCTTGACAATTTTTACTTGAACAGGCAGGTAATACGCTTCTCGCTCCCTCATGCAGAATGACATTCCTACTAATTGCGCACGCAACGGGTCGGTGGAAGTTGTTTCTGTATCGAACACAAACAGCTTTGAGTTTGAAAGAAGCGCAACAAGCTTGTCTAATTCCTTCTCGTTCCTGACAAGATGATGCACATGTTTATCGGTGTCAATGGAAGTTTGCTCAAGCTCTGCAACGTTAAAGGTAACTTCCTCTTGAACTTGAGTAGAGAGAGTTGAAAGCTTTTTCAACAACGATTTAAACTCTAGTTCATGCAGCAGCTTGATTAATTTTTGATTATCATGAGATCGAGTTTTAAGCTCATCGAACGTTACTTCAATAGGAGTTTTTATCTCAATGGTTACTAATCGTTTGGAAAGAAACGCAAGCTCTTTATTCTTCCGTAATTTTTCCTGAACTCCTTTTTGCGCGACGGTATCAAGCTGCTTGTAAATACCCTCAATAGAACCAAACTGTGTAACAAGCGGTAACGCTGTTTTTTCACCGATGCCGGGAACACCCGGAACGTTATCGGATGTATCGCCGATAAGTCCGAGAATATCAATCACTTTATCAGGCGTAACGCCGAATTTTTTCATTACCCCCGATTCATCAACAATTTCCCAGTCGTCACCGCTTTTCCCCGGCTTGAACATCTTGACTAAAGGAGAAATAAGCTGCATGAAATCTTTATCTGCAGTAACAAGGTACGTTAAAATTCCCTTTGCCTCCGCCCTTTTTGCAAGCGTTCCCATGATGTCATCTGCTTCATATCCGGGTAATTCCAGCGATGCAACGTTGAACGCACGTACAACCTCTTTCAGCTTGTCCAATTGCGATACCATGTCCTCAGGCATCTTTTCTCGCGTCGCTTTATATGGTTCGTACGCTTTATGCCGGAAGGTCGGCTCTTTCGTATCGAACACAACTGCAATATATTCAGGCTTTTCTTCTTGAAGAATTTTCAAAAGCGCGTTTACGAATCCGTAAATTGCGCTCGTGTTTTCACCTTTTGAATTGACAAGTGGTCGGGTAATAAAGCTGAAATACGCTCGATAGGCAAGAGCCATTCCATCGAGAAGAAACAGGCGGGGAGAGTTAGCAGGCACAGGTTAAATGATAAGTGATAAATTACAAAGTACAATATTCAAATTCCAATAAAATTCCAAACAGGAGACCTCAAATCGTAACCCTGGATATTGGAATTTATTTGAGTTTTGCCTTTTGAGATTTGAAATTTCAAGTTCGTATTTGACGCCACCAATTCTGAACCACCTCCAACACTTGCGTATCTAAATCCTTTTTCTTCCATTTCTCAAAATACATAATGTCCGCGCCGCCCGGTTCCGGTTTTGGTCTGTCGAGCATGACGCGAACGGGAATCGCCACAGAATCTCCGATAATGAATGCCTCGCCCTGTCTCATGGTAGGAAGCACGTCAATAAAGTTTGCCTGAGATTCCGGAACAAGCTTCCGGACATACTGTTGGTCATTAGGATTTAGCAATCGCATTGCGACAAAATTATTGCATTGCGCTGTGATTGTTTCAGAAATTTCAGCAGGACGTTGGCTTACAATCATGCTGCTAACGCCGTATTTCCTTCCCTCCTTTGCGATACGTTCTACTGTTTTTCGCGCTGCGACACTCTTCCCTGTTTGCGAGAGATACGTGTGCGCTTCTTCAAATACAATAAGAATAGGGAAATCCCGTCGCGCATTATTCCACAGGTTAAAATCGTAAATGATTCGACCCAGCAGTGAAACGAGGACATTGATGACATCGAATGGAACACGGCTTAAATCTAAAACTGTAATTTTGCTATTTGATTCAAGCCCAAGAAGTTTTGTCAGTAACGTAGAAAAGGTATCAGAAGTTTTATATTGCTTCAGCTTAAACATAAATTCATACCGTCTATCGGTAATTTTGCTATCTAACCGGACAAGAAAGCGGGTAAACTGTCCATAGAAGGGACCTTCTTTTCCCCCAAGCACACGTTCTGTATCGAGCGATTTCATTCGCGCTGCGACTTCTAAGAAATCAAAACAGACCGGCGTATCTATATTGATAATATCCCTTAATGACGGGTTCTTCCCTTTTTTAGAATCTATTACCGCCTCTTTCAGCACCATCATCTGATTGCTTGATGAAGCTTCCGTATCATCTATAAAGGTTTCAACCAATTCTTCAAAATTCATTAACCAATATGGCAACTCCAGCTCAGTAATTTTGATAATGTTCTGATCGGGAAACGCGTGGGCATATTCGCCATGAAGATCGAGAATCATCACATGTGTGTTATCAAATGGAAGCACCTTCTGAATAATTGTCGTGACAGTATATGATTTTCCTGAGCCGGTTGAACCAAATACAGCAATATGTTTACCGAAAAATTTGTTGGGGTCAATGTACAATCGCTCATGGTCAAAGAGCGAAAGAGGACCAAGGGTGAAATTAAATGCCCTGTATGTTGAGAATACTGCTTCAAGATCTTTGCCTGTGGTAGGATAAATCGGGCTGCCAATAACAG
>SCUC01000094.1 GCA_004322375.1 Bacteroidota bacterium | reverse complement strand
GTTTCTAGCTCTTGTATGGAGACACCGGCAGAGCTCGAATCGGGGAAGAGATTAATTCTCGCGTACTTCACCTCAGCGGAATCAACAGCCCTCACCGTATCCTCTACCTCTCCAAAATACTTATTGAGATGCTTTCCGTATTCTGTAGCACGATGCTCGGCATGGATTATCCGGTAAAGCGAATCTGCCCCGCAGGAATCATCGTGTGTTCTGTAGATTTCAGCAAGGGTGTAAAGCCCTCTTGGTACGTACGGAGATGCAGGGAACTCGTTTGCTACTTTAAAGAACATCGCTTCTGCTGAGTCCGGACGATTCATATCTAACCAGAATAATGTTCCCAGCTCGTAATAGCTTTTCGAGCGTAGAGTGTCTAAAATTTCAAACGTCATCCCCACGCTTGTTATTGTTGCAGGAGTCTGTCCTCCGGTTGGTGATACGTTCGTTTTTCCATCGCCCCTTTTTTCATTGCTTCCCTGTTTTCGTGTAGTACCCGTAGTCTGCGTTCCTGATAATTGCTCATCACTCAAATATTCTGCATCCATGACATCTTCGTCTCTGTGCATCGAGCGTTCCTCCGCTACATTCCTCGCGATAAATCCTGATTCTTCTACAAATTGTTCCTGCCTTGTTTCTTCCTCCTGTGGAACAACAGGTTCTTCTGTAACCTGCGGCTCTTCAGTTGGTACTTCTTCCTCTTTAGCTTGTTGCTCTTGCTCACCTCCTTGTTCTCCTTTTTCCTCCTCTTCCCGGTTTACTTCCTTCCCCTCATCCGGATTAGTTACATTCTCCGACTCTTTTCCCTCGGGCTCAACCACTTCAACGTTGCTTTTCGCTAAAAGACTATCCTTAGCTTCAGATTCATTTTCATTCAGAGCGATGCTTTCACTGACAGAATCCTTTGGAACAAATTCCGCTAAACTCGAATCGCTTTTTGATGAAAGCGAATCCGTTGCAACTCCCAAACTATCTTTCCTGGTTGAATCGTTTTTGGCAAGTTGAGCTTGCTTTTTCTTTTGGAATTCTTTTATCGAGTCTTCATGGACGAGATAAAAATACAAGCTGTCGTATTTTTTGATGTCATCCCGAATCTTAAAATATTTTGTCAAATAATCTATACGTTTCTGTGCTTTCGGCGCTACCTCCGAGCTTTGAAATTCATTCTTCGCTTTATCATAATATTTTTTTGCGGTTTTGAAATCCCCGTATTCTTCTTCCATCAATTCCCCCTGGCGGTACAAGCTCCTTGCAGCTGCATCGGTTCGTTTGTAAGTTGTATCTACATACTCATACAAATCAAACGCTTTTGCAGAGTCGCCAAGGTAGGCATACACATTAGCGACTTCATGGTCAACAAGTGCTTGCTCTTCCGGTTTGAGAGCTTCGTCGTTCAGTTCCTGGAAAGTTTCTAATGCATCGTCCGTTTTGTCGGATAAGTATTGCATCACGCCTAACCGTAAGCGGCATCGAAATTCTAACGCGAGGTCCGGAGTAAATTCCAGAACGCGCTGATAAGCTAGAGCAGCTTTTTCATAATCGCCTATTCGGTCAGCGCATATTGCAAGTTGGTATTGAGCAACGGATACCAGCGCATCGCTGCCGGGAAGTTGAACTGCTTTTTCCAGATGCTGAACCACAAGCGGGTACTCTCCTCTCTTAAAGTACATCTGCGCCGCAAGCATTTCTGCCTCTATGGCAACGTCGTTTTCTCCCGCTTCAACTGCTTGAGGGTATAGCTCTTCGATGAGAGCTAACGCTTCCTCCTGCTTGTTCGTGAAATAAAGAGCCTTCGCATTCCATAGTTTTGCCTCGAAGCGCAACTCACTTTCCGGAAAATTTTGAAATAATTCTTTGAATTTTCTTATCGCCAGTTCCGATTCCCCAAGGTAAACGCCCGACTTCCCGATTAACAAAATCGCGTCATCAACCAAATTGCTCTCTGGATAATACTGAATGAGCTTCGAACATTTTTCAATCACCTTATCAAACTTCGATTGCCCGCCGGATTTAGTGGTGGGCGCGACAAAATAATTCGTATCGCGATCGGTGCGAGGAGTTTTATTCAACTCAACGACGGCATCGTCAAACAGCTTTTGCGCGTTATAGTAGGTATTAAAGTAAGAAGTCATGTTTTGATACGTTGAGCAGCCGAATAACGCTGCCATCGTGGCAAAAGCAATCCCTAAAGAAATGAACCGAATATGCTGAATTTTCAAGAAAAATCCTGTGATTTGAAAGCGTGAGAGACCAGTAACCTCACATATAACAGTGAAATGATACACAAAAATTCCCCTTTTTCAAAACATTTTTGGGAAACGGGACTCTACGAATCTCTGTGACTTGCTCCGTTCCACCGTAGGGGCGAGGTCACCTCGCCCCATAAAACTTCAACTTTCCATTACTCTATCACTCCACTCCTCAACTTCTTAACTGCACAGCTTCTCAACTACTAAAAACGCAGCATCACACCATTTATTTTCGCCTATGTCAAAAGAACTACCCAAATGGGTGGGGGATCTAATGAAAAAAATACATATACTTCAAGCGCAAATCTGATTTCTGACATTTTACTCTTATATTCGCGCAGTCGAGTATTGGTAATAGCTCTGTTACTTCGTAATGAGAAATAGGTAAGTACGATATGGAGAGAGCATAACGGCAGTTTTTCTTTTTAAATATCAGATGAAGACCCGATGGCGTTGTTTTTCTATTATCGTAACTTATGTATTGCAAAGTAATACTTACTTAATCATTAACTATTTATTCCGGATTAAATCCGACCATGAAAATATTCTATTAACAAATACACTAATAACTATGAATTTCTTCACCCTTGACTCGGTGGAATTTTTTCTCGTCGTGAAAAGTAAGACAACCTTTAATCGAACAGATTTTTTTAGATTCCTCCATTGCCGACTGTATCATCTATCACATTTAAAAACATAACTTATGAACTTATTTCAGACTAAAGCATACATTATTGTTTTTTTTTTCTTTATTACTGTACAACTGAACGCACAAACTTGGTTATGGGCAAACAGTATATACGTCAGCACCAATGTTTATGCTACGGGTTCTATTCATATTTCAGGAATAGGTACTGATCGAGATAAGAATGTCTATATTGCGGGCAATTTCAGTGGACAAATGTATATCGGAAATAAAGTAGTATTGACCAGTACACCAACGGGCAATGACTATGACGTTGGATGGGATATATTCCTTGCAAAGTTTGATACAGATGGAAATTTATTGTGGACGTTCAAGGCGGGTAAAATCCTAGTAGATGATGTCTTGGGGTTAGCAGTGGATCTTGATGGGAACAGTTACATAACTGGAGACTTTTATAATTCTTCAATCACTTTTGGGAATATAACCCTTACAGAAACTTATTATGGCACCATGTTTCTTGCAAAG
>SCUC01000093.1 GCA_004322375.1 Bacteroidota bacterium | reverse complement strand
GCCCGCTTGCGCTTTGCCTTCATACACCGTAACATCATATCCTAACAACGCAAGCTCTGCTGCGCAGGCAAGACCCGCAGGTCCTCCGCCTATAATGCCGGCAGATTTGCCGTTTTTCGGCAAGGGAGTAAATAAGGCAGGCGTACCTTTTGCAAAATACCAATCAAGGGCATACCGTTGCAAACGACCAATTTCAATAGGTTTCTCGCCGCGGTCATTATAGACACACGCTCCTTCGCACAACTCGCTCACCGGACATGCTTTGGCGCATGTAAGAGCTATCCAGTTCGATTCGAGAATAGTTTTTGCCGCACCTTTCACATTATCCGTCGCTATTTTCTTGATGAACGTGGAAATATCAATATGTGTCGGACAAGCCTTCATGCAGGGCGAATCATAGCAAAACAAGCACCTATTCGCTTCCGCTACCGCCTGGTTGCGCGTGAATGCCGGATGAAGCTCGGAGAAATTTTTCTCGTACTCTTCTTGTGTAAGCTTTGGGGAGATGTTATTCATAAAACGTTTCAGGCTTTAAGTTTCAGGTTTCAAGTGATTTTAATTGCGAATTAGCAACATATAACATTTCGGGCTCTTTTAAGAAGTTAGGTGAATCATAATTTTTCTCGACTGATTGAATAAAATTAAAGAGTTTTGCATTCAGTATTTTGTAAGAGTTATGCAAATCATCATATAAAATTTTTCGGACAATGAACCTGTATTAAACAATTCTTGCAAATGAAACAATGTTTCTTCCGCAGATCCGTACGCGCGGTAAAGATAATGCAAGTACTCGTTTTTATATTTTCTTAAAGCATATCCTTCAACAATATTTGCTCCGACCGATTTTGCAGAACGTCGAATTTGGCTTCCTTCTTCGTAGAGCTCAAACTTAGGAAGTGCAAGGCTCATCTTATGAATTTTCAGCGAAAGCTCATATGCCAAATTATATATTTCTAATTTATGATAACCAGCTTCCATAATATTCCTTCTATAATTTATCTTGCTTGAAGCCTGAAACATGAAACCTGAAACTGTACAACAAAACAGTAAACTACAAATAAAAAACTTTACTAGTATATATTTCCTTCCCGTTTCTTCCCCGTATAATCCACATACACGGTTTTGATTTCGGTATAAAACTCGAACGTTTCGCTGCCGCATTCGCGGGGACCGATACCGGTCGCCTTGATGCCGCCAAAGGGCGCCTGCGCTTCGCCGCCGATGGGAGGCGAATTGACATGCACCTTGCCAACGTCGGCATTATCCACAAATTTCATCGCTTTCGATAAATCATTAGTATAGAGCGAAGCCGAAAGGCCGAACTGGACACCGTTCGCCGCGGCAACAGCAGCTTCAAAATCTTTTACGCGGATGACGCTGATGACAGGTCCAAAAATTTCTTCCTGGGCAATTCGCATCGTTGGTAAAACATAATCAAATAAAGTCGGTTCGACAAAATACCCTTTTGCATACAAACCTTCCGTCAGTCGTTTTCCTCCTTTGAGAAGCCGGGCGTTTTCTCCTTTTCCAATGTCAATGTATTTGAGCACGGTGTTCATCTGGTTTTCATCAACACAGGGACCCATATCGGTTTCCGGTTTCATACCGTCACCCACTTTGAAGTTCTCCATGCGCATCAGCATCATATCAACAAGCGTATCTGCAATCGAGTCTTCAACAATTACCCTGCTTGCCGCCGTACATCGCTGCCCTGTTGAGCCGAAGCCGCCCTGGATTGCCCCTTCAACAGCAAGCTTCAAATCTGCGTCATTCAATACAATCAAGGGATTCTTCCCGCCCATTTCACATTGCACGCGCGCGTTGTGCCTGGAGGCTTGTGAATAAACCGTATTGCCAACTTCGCACGAACCGGTAAACGAGACGCCATGAATGTTATGATTGTTAACGATTTCGTCCCCGATCGCGCTGCCGCTTCCATAGACAAGATTCAGCACGCCCGCCGGAAAGCCCGCCGCTTCAAAAATCTCAACTATCTTCTGTGCCGTAATCGGTGTGATGGTTGCCGGTTTAAATACAACTGTATTTCCGGCTAATAATGCAGGTGCAATTTTCCAGATAGGAATTGCAACCGGGAAATTCCACGGTGTAATCAATCCTATCGGTCCAATCGGTTGACGGATAGTATATATAAATGTATTGGGAAGCTCAGAAGGTATGGTTGAGCCTTTTAATCTTCTTCCCTCACCCGCAGTATACTCCATGATGTTCAGCGCTCGCTGGATTTCTCCTTTCGCTTCGCGTAAAATTTTTCCCTCTTCTTTGGTTAATGCAGCGGCAACATCTTCAATACGCTCTTGTAAAAGATGCATCGCTTTAAAAAGAAGCTTTCCTCTCTGAGGAGCGGGAGTTGACTTCCATGAGGGAAACGCCGCCTTTGCGACTGCAATCGCTTCCTGCGCTTCTTCTTTTGTTGAAAGCGGGGTATAACATAACACTTCATCAGTATGTGCCGGATTGGTGTTCGCCGTTGTTTTACCGCTTGATGAAGCTATCCATTTGCCATTGATGTAATTTTTTACTGTTTGTATTGAGCTCATGTCGTATTTTTCTTTTTTGTTAGCGTTGTTAGATTCGATTAAAAACAGTTAGGTCTCAGAATTCAATCGTTAGCGATGAACCCTGAGACCTAACAAAACCATCTTATTTAAGGATCATCATTTTTTTCATCTCAGAATACGCTCCCGCGCTCAGTCTATAGAAATAGATGCCGCTGGAAAGTTGAGACGCATCAATGGTCGCCCGATATTTTCCCGGGGCTTGTTCTTGATGAAGAATCTTCATTACTTCTTCGCCTAGAATATTATACACTGTGAGTTGCACAAGACTTGCTTGCGGCAAATCATAATCTATTACCGTTGTCGGGTTAAACGGATTAGGATAATTCTGTCCAAGTGAAAACAACGATGGGACTCCGGGCTCGCGCTCACTAATCCCGTTAACAGTAATATTAATAATGACGCCCGTTTGACCGGGATGGGCAGTAACACTGCTGGGATAATGATTTTGGGGCAAATTGTTGGGCCACAAATCATAATTATAAAGTTTATTGGAAACTTCAAGAGAGAAATTTCCTGTCAACGAATCCGCCCAAGCAGATGTCCACGCCGTATCTTGCACTATCCCCGAAATTTGAATGGGGAAGCCGGGAGGATTGCCGTTTATCCTTACCTGCCCCTGAATAGTTGAATTCACTCTATACGCTGTAATATCATAGAACAGGCTATCGTTGGTATGAATCCCGGGAATTATGACATTTGCAGCCAAATATTCATGAGTTTCGGATTCATTATCAAAGCTGGAGCCAAGCTGATAGTTATCATTTGATAGTTCATTTGCTGCGAGGCCGACCTGAAAATACCCCGAATCATCCGTCGTGAAATCGCGATCAAAATTTACTGTATCATTGTGCCTGCCGAGCCACATGCCGAAATTCGGTAAGGCGTTGCCACCGTCATCTTTCAAGTATCCGACAATTTTAGCAGCCGCACCTACATAGGCAAAATCGAACCCTGAATGATTTCCCGTTATGATAACTTCATATTCTTCCGGCGTAAGAACATAGCCGGGGAATGGATTATACTCCCGGACTAATCGAATCTTCCAGGGATTTCCGGAGGTATCAGTCATCTCAATATGATAGTCGCCGAGCGAATCCGTTATGGCATGCCAGAATGTTTTTTCCCCTTGTTGCGGTTCAATACCAATCAGGATGTTCTTCGCGCTTAACCCTGATGGAGGCGTAATATGCCCGGAAATAATGTGCGCCGGCGAAGCAAGGTGCAACACCTCAAAAAATACGCTCTGTCCCACCGAATTATGAGAAGCCTCAAAAATCCAGTGACCGGGAGCCAGACCGACTGCCATGTTAAAATAAATTTGCCCGTTTACAGTTTCATCCATATCCGGCGGTCCATCATACCCTTGCTGGTTGCCATCTGAAATGGAAAATGGAAGATATTTAATATCTACATTTGTCTCAATCGTGCCATTTGCATTCACATCCCCCCAAAGGACAGCGTCTGCCGTGGCGCCCGTTGGAAGATTAAATTGCCACGTAACCGTATCGCCGGAAGTCATGGTAAAATTCGTTGACGAACCGTTGACGACCAAATTGGTAACCTGAGAATATGATTGTACAGCAATCACAAAGAGCAAACTCCATGATAGATAAAGGTAATATATTTTTTTCATGACCAGTTCCTTAATGTTTATTTAATATAAATAGTGGCTTTTTGCTCATGCGTATTCTCTATCAAACGCAGAAGCGAAAGAACATTAGGACTGATCAGAATTTCCTTATCGGGTTTTGTACAACAACGGCATCTCATGCCGAGCAGAGAATTTGAACCCGGGTTGATATTCAAGACATGGGAATACGAGTTGCACGTGCACCCCATGTCTTGAACACACATTATTTAATAGAAGTTACGCAAAACCATTACTATAATACAAAATTCGAAATTCAATCCGCCTGCGGCGGACTAGGATTTCGTATTTTTATTCTCAAGCTGTTTTGCGTAAGGCATGAATAAAAAATCACACCTACGAATAAAAACGTTGCCCGCAGCCCACGACTTAAGTCGTGGGCTGCTAAACTTTATTTAAAGGGTAACTCCAGTTATTAATTTATTTCATAACAACAAATTTCTTTGTCTGGGAGAAATTTCCCGCCGTGAGACGGTAAAAGTACATCCCGCTTGGCAATGTAGAAGCATCAACCGTTGCCCGGTATTTGCCGGCAGACTGTTCTTGATTGACAATGCTTAAAACTTCTTTGCCTAAGATATTATAAACAGATATTTGAACATGGCTTGTAGCGGGAATATCGTAATCTATAACCGTCGTGGGGTTAAAGGGATTGGGGTAATTCTGTCCCAACGAAAAGGCAGAGGGAACTCCGGGTTCACGTTCATTAACGCCCGTTACCGTTATGTTAATCATCACTCCCGTATCGCCTGCATGGGCTGTAACGTTTCCTGAAAAGTATTCAGGAGGTAAATTACTCGGCGATAGTTGATAATTGTAAAGTTTGTTAGAAACCTCAAGCGAGAAATTTCCCGTCAATGAATCTGCCCATGTAGAGGTCCAGCCTGAGTCCTGAACCATACCTTGTATTTCAATAGTAAATCCCGGAGGGTTTCCATTGATAAGAACCTGACCCTCGATAGTTGAATTTACGCTATATGCCACAAGGTTGAAATAAAGACTGTCGTTCAACTGAATTCCATGAATAGTTGTATTGGCTGCTAAATACGCATGGGTTGACGAGTTGTTATCGAAACTCGAGCCCAACGTAAAATCAGCGTTTGATAATTCGTCCGCTGCCAATCCAAATTCGAAATATCCGGAACCGTCTGTCTGCGTATTCCAATCAAAATTTGAAGTATCGCTATGCCTGCCGAGCCAAACGCCGAAATTCGTCAGCGGGTTGCCGAGGTCATCCCAAAGATACCCGACCACTTTTGCTGATGCGGCACCAAAAGAAAAATCAAACCCTGAATGATTGCCTGTAATGGTTACAGTATATTCCGATGGTATTGGAACTAATCCGGGAAATGGATTATACTGGTCGGCAAAACGAACCCTCCAGGGATTCCCGGATGTGTCGGCGTTTATTTCTATTGTATAATCCCCGTTAGCATCTGTAATCGCTTCCCAGAATTTATTTCCGTCGCCGCCACTGTTCGGCTCTATTTGCATGAAGATATATTGTGCGCTTTCGCCGGAAGGCGGAGTTACATGGCCGGATATAGTATGCGCAACCGAGGTCAGAGCAGTAATTGTTCCCTTAACGCTAAGCGAGCTTCCCCCTTGCGAAATTTTGAGAACCCAATTGCCGGGCGCAAGACCTACAGGTTGTGTAAATGTGATAACGCCATTTGCTGTATCGTCAAGGTCAGGGGGACCGTCGTTTCCTCCCTGTCCATCTGTTTGCGTAAAAATAAATCGGGCTTTATCAACAAGTGAATCAATAACGCCGTTGCCGTTGACATCATACCAGAGTTCTCCATTGGCAGTAGCGCCGGCAGGATTCACATTATACTGCCAGCTCACAGCGCTGCCCGATTCAAACGTAAAATTTGTATCCGAACCGTTAACGAACAGGTTCGTAACTTGAGCCTGTGCAGTCAATACAGAGCACAACAAAAGAACAACAATTAAAAAGTAGTGTTTCATACCTTTTCTCACCTTATATATATTGATTGATAGTATTATTAATTATTTGCTACAAATTCCTTACCTAACACATACCGTCGCGTTTCCTTAACAAGGAAACCTTTATGCAATATTTGCATCCTTAAAATGTAACTCAGAAAACTGTATTTAGCAAAGCTCATCGGCAATATTTAACGCTTCATCCAGCGCTTTTACCCCCTCATCAATATGAGATTTCTCGGCTATGAGAGGAGGAGCGACAACAAAATGACTAACCCACGCTTGGATGAATACCCCTTTTTTCATCATTTCTGCGGCAACTTTATCAACAGTCAGAGGCGTTCCGCTTACTTTGTCCTTATACGTGTTAAATGGTTCTTTCGTCACCTTATTCTTAACAATCTCTACCGCCCAAAACATTCCCATGCCGCGCACCTCGCCTATGCACTTATGCTTTGCCTGCAATCCTTTCAGTTTTTCTCCAATATATATGCCCATTTCCTTCGATTTGTCAATCAAATTCATCCGTTTATACTCGTGGATTGCAGCAATGGCGGGCGCTAACGTCATCGGGTGCGCTTCGTATGTATGACCGTGTGAAAAATAATGGTCGTTGAAAAAATCGGCAATTTTCATTGTTGTCGCGCATAACCCAAGCGGAACATACGCCGCCGTGATTCCTTTCGCCGTTGTAAGAATATCCGGTATCACATTCCAATGCTCCATCGCGAACCATTTGCCGGTTCT